>NZ_JBEZMO010000039.1:0-58332 GCF_040652655.1 Streptomyces sp. NPDC048191 | reverse complement strand
GTCGGCGTGGTCATCGAGGCCGAACACGCCTGCATGACCCTCCGCGGCGTCCAGGCCACCGGCTCCAGCACCATGACCTCCACCCTGCTCGGCCTCCTGCGCTCCGACGCCCGCTCCCGCAGCGAATTCCTCGGGCTGACCGGCGCGGCCTCCTGACCGGTCTCCAGGCGCTCGTCGATCGGCCCCGGTCGGAGCCTGACGGTGCCGCGCCTGGGGGCGGTCTCTTCCGCCGGGTCCAGCGGTGGTGGCGGAAATAGCGGAAATAGGCGTCCCCGGCCCGCCCCAGTCATCAGTCATCCCGTGAGGGAGTGGCTCTCGTCGGTGTGCCGTCGCCCCGCCCGGCCCGGTCGGCGTGCCGGGCCGGGCGGCGGCGGACCTCAGTGGAACTTGGCGACCATGCCGGCCTCGTAGTCGCCGGCGGGCTGCTGGGTGATGACGTTCCCCCGGTTGAAGGCGTTGATGACGACTATCTGGGTCACCAGGTCGGCGAGCTGCTCCTCGGTGTAGTGCTTGGCGGCGTTCGCCCAGACCTCGTCCGGGACGCCGCCCGCCGCGTCGGCGATGCGGGTGCCCTGCTCCGTCAGCTCCAGCGCGGCGCGCTCCGCCTCGGTGAAGACCTTGGCCTCCCTCCAGGCGGCCACCAGGTGCAGGCGCACGGCGGTCTCCCCGGCCGCGGTGGCCTCCTTGGTGTGCATGTCGATGCATCCGGCGCAGCCGTTGATCTGGCTGGCGCGCAGCATCATCAGTTCGCGCGTCGAGGCGGGCACGGTCGATTCCGAGAGCGCCATGCCCGCAGCGATGATGTGCTTCATGGCCTTGGCCGCGACGGGACTGGCGGCCATGACGTTCAGACGAGCTTCCACGGTGTGCTCCTGGGTCGTCGATGGTGCGTACACCCCTCTTGGACAGAGCGACCCCACGCGCTGTGACAGGAGCGGGCGGAATGTGACCCGCGTCTCGTCGACGGGGTGCCGCCCCACCCGGATTCCGTCGGCTGCGTCTCTCGTGGTCGCGCTTTTCCGCCGCTTCACTAGAATCGAACGCGTGAACGATGACCGGCCGCTGACGCGTCTCGACATGCTGCGCTTCGCCCGCCGCGTCGTCGAGCACCAGGCCGCGCGGCAGCTCGCCCTCATGGACCGGTGGATCGCGGACGAGGAACGCCGGGAAACCGAACGGCAGCGTCGCCTGGCGACCCGGCAGGCTGCCCCGGAGTGGCTGATCGAACGCGGTCTGAACGGCCGCAGCGCGGTGTACGTCCACGTCGGCGGCTGCGCGAACGCCGGCGGGCGCGCCAAGGAGGTCGGCCGGGGCCAGGCGGTGCGTGCACTGACCGAGGGCGGCGTCCCGGCGTGCCCGCTGTGCCGCCCCGACACGGCGCTGGGGGTTCTGGAATGAGCGGTCCGGGTGCGGGTCCGGGCGGACCGGACGATGCTGGAGCCATGTCCGGGAAGCGCCCCATCGTCGTACACCTGCCGTCACCGACCGGCGGCCGCCGGGTGCGGGTGGACGGCGAGATCCTCGGCCTGGCGTACAACGTGCGCGATCTGGTGGAGTTCCTGCGCCGCGCGGGCCTGGAGATGGAGCCGGAGCAGGTGGCCGACTCGCCGCTGATCGACTGGCGCGGGGTGGGTCCCGACCGCTGGGAGGCCGAGAGCCGCGCCTGAACGCGGGCCGCACATGACGGCGGGGGGCGAGGGTGCATCCGAGCGCGGGGGCGTCTGCGGGGCGGGTCGCGGGGATCCGTGGCCGCGTCCGCGCGTGACGACGGTGTCGCCGCTGCCTCGACGCGGGCACACTGACGGCATGTCCTCCCGACGCAGAACCTGCCCTGTGTGCCGTCGCGACATCGCCGTCGTCGCGGGCCGCTTCGCGCGGCACGACCCGCCCGGGGCGCGGGAGAGCGGGGAGCTCGTCTCCTGCGCCGGGTCGCGGCGGCAGGCACAACTCGGGGCGGTCCAGCAGGCGTTGGACGGATACGCCGTGCCGGAGTTTCCCGGGCAGCTGCCTCTGTTCTGAGCCGCGGAGCGGTACGGCCCTCCGGCCAGCGGGGTCTGACGCGGTGACAGCGGGCGGTGCTGAAGGCCTTCGCGGTGGGCCCGACCGATCAACGGCCGACAGCCGGCCTCAGTTCCCGGCCACCGACTTCACCGCGACCGACACCGGCGTCGAGCCGCTGATCAGCTCCAGCGTCAGACCCGTCGTCGCCGGGGTGTCCACCAACTCCGCGAGGACGGCGGCCACATCGTCCCGCGGGATGGCGCCGCGCCCGGTGTGCGCCTCCAGACGGACCAGACCGGTACCCGCGTCGTCCGTCAGTGACCCGGGGCGCAGGATCGACCAGTCCAGCGCCTCCTGGCGGGTCACGTAGGCGTCCGCCTCGCCCTTGGCGCGCAGGTACGCGTCGAAGACGTCGTCTCCCTGGTGCGCGGGATCCGCGCCCATCGAGGAGACGACGACGAAACGACGTACGCGCGTGCGAACGGCCGCGTCCGCGAACAGCACCGCCGCGCCCCTGTCCACCGTCTGCTTGCGGGTCGCGCCGCTGCCCGGGCCCGCGCCGGCCGCGAAGACGGCCGCGTCGGCGCCCTGCAGGTGCGCCGCGACCTCCTCCACCGAGGCGGACTCCAGGTCGAGGAGGATCGGTTCGGCGCCGGCCGCCCGCAGATCGTCGCCCTGTTCGGACTTGCGGATGATCCCCGCGACGTCGTCCCCACGCGCGGAGAGCAGGCGCTCCAGCCGCAGCGCGATCTGACCATGACCACCAGCGATGACAATGCGCATGATTCCGACCGTACGCCGGAAGGGGCTCATTCGCCGCACGAGTTGACCGGCATGGCCGCGGCGCGCCGGGCTCACACGATCCGGCCCCGTCAGGGGCGCACCCGGCGTGCTCCGCGCACTGTGCGCCCGCGTGTGAGCACAGCCGCGCGCCCGGCGTGCGGAAGCGCGCGCGGGCCCGGTGACGCGGCGTGCGTGGGGTGTGTGCTCGGTGTGCGCCGGCGAACATGCGCGTGGCGCGCACCCCCGAGGTCATGCGCCGGGCGCGGGCCACATGACCTCTCCGACAGGACCGAGTTCCGCGGACGGTCCGAGCCCGCCCGCCGACCCCGCGGGTCCTCTCAGGAGCCGCCCCGGCCCCTCACGACAACTCGCCCCGCCCCTGTCGTGGCAACCCGAGTTCCGCCGCGGCCGCCGAGTTGCAGTACTCGCGTACCGCGCTCGTGCGCGCCACCACCCGGCCTCGGTGGACCACGATCCGGCTGTAGGCCAGCGACAGGGCGCCGGACAGGCGGTCGCCGCGTACGGCCAGCAGGTCGGCGGGGAAGCCGGCCTCCACGCGGATCTCCGGCAGGCCCAGCACCGCGCGGGCCGAGGCGCTCACGGCGTCGTAGGCGTCCTCCGGGCGCATGCCGTGGCTGGAGGCGAGGAGGTAGGCCGCCTCCAGGGGGTCACCGCGGCCGACGGGGTTGGAGGAGTCGCGCAGGGCGCCGCTGCCGGCCGACACGCGCACGCCGGCCGCGCGCAGCAGCCGTACCGGAGCGGCGCCCCGGCGGTCGGCGCCGCAACAGCCGCCCTGCGGGAGGCACACGACCGTCACCCCGGCCGCCGCGAGTTGGTCGGTGGCGCGCGAGGCGGCCTCCGTGGGCAGGCGCGCGAGACCGGCGCACGGCCCGATCGTCACGCCGGGGCGCAAACCACCCGCCATGGCCGCGAGCCGGGACAACCGGGCCGGGTCGGAGGCGTCCGTGTGCAGGTCCACCGGGCAGCCGTGCTCGGAGGCCACTTCCAGGACGGTCTCCACGTAGCCTGTCGGATCGGGGTCCAGGTCGGGACAGCCGCCCACCACCGAGGCGCCCATCTTGACGGCGTCACGCAGCATCGCCAGCCCGTCGGCGCCGGCCACCCCGGTCAGCAGCCGTGGCATCGCCACCGTCGTCAGTTCCGCGAGCCCGCGCAGTGACCGTCGCGCCTGCAGGACGGCACCCAGGGCACCGAGCCCCTGGACGTCACCCACGCGTACATGGGCGCGTACCGCCGTCGCCCCGTGCCCGAGCTGCAGCAGCGCCGCCTCCGTGGCCCGGCGCTGGACGTCCTCGGGGGTGTAGGACACGGGGCCGGGGTGCTCGGCGGACAGCGCGGTGTCACCGTGGGCGTGCGGCTCGGCCGGGGCCGGGAGGAGCAGGTAGCCGCTCAGGTCCACGCGCGTGGCGCCCGTCCGGGCCGGACCGGGAGCCAGACTGCCGGCCGTGCCCACCGCCTCGATGCGTCCGCCACCCAGCCGCACGTCCACGGTCCTGCCGTCGGTGAGCCGTGCCCCGCACAGCAGCAGAGGGGCCGGATCGGACTGTCCCGAGGACCCCGGGGAGTTCGACGGCGGCTGGGGATGCGGCTGGCTGTCTGGCATCGCGCTCCAGGGTCGGGGCCGGGGGTCGGGCGAGCCCGCGTGAGGGCCGGGGCGCGGGAACCCCATGATCACGCAGAGTGAGTCGAGCCTAGGGTGGACAGCCGCGCGGGGCGCGCAGGAGGGCAATAGTCGTACCGGCGTGGTCCGCTCTTGGCGGTACGTGTGTCGCCCACCTGCGTGGAGTCCGCGACTTCCCGGTCGTCCTGCGCTTTCCCGGCTTGCCGGTCTTCCCGACGGCGCTCTCGCGCGTGCCACGACCGCCGGGCGGCCGGCGACGCCCACGCGTGCACCCGGGACCACCTGCTGACCACCTGCTGGCCACCTGCGCACCCCCCGGCAGCCGGGTGCCCCGCGACTCACGAGGCCGCTGCGCGGGCTGAGATGGGAGTGCTGCCGGACCGCCGGATACGGATTTGGGTGAACGGCGGCGGACCGTGTAATGTCTTCATCGCTCGCCCCAATAGCTCAGTCGGCAGAGCGTCTCCATGGTAAGGAGAAGGTCAACGGTTCGATTCCGTTTTGGGGCTCTGGTGTGAGAGGTTCCCGTCGAAAGACGGGGCCCGATCGCACCGCAGCGGTGTAGCTCAGTCGGTAGAGCAAGCGGCTCATAATCGCTGTGTCACCGGTTCAAGTCCGGTCACCGCTACTCACAGTAGCCGATTGCGGGGTCGGTCCTTCGATCGGCTACTCTTTCTTGCGTTGAATTAGTCCACCCGTTCGTCTTAGGAGCACTCACGTGGCTGCCACCGACGTCCGCCCGAAGATCACGCTGGCCTGCGTGGAGTGCAAGGAGCGGAACTACATCACCAAGAAGAACCGGCGTAACAACCCGGATCGCCTTGAGATGAAGAAGCACTGCCCGCGTTGCAACGCGCACACCGCGCACCGCGAAACGCGATAAACAGGCTCGTCCGCGAGGCCGTCCCCTTCCGAGGGGGCGGCCTCGCGGCGTTTCACCGGCTCGCCGCCTCTGCGCCCACCCGTCCCCGTGCGCGTTTCTGGGCAGGGTTGCGGCTAATTTGGGGCCATCACAGCAGACATCAGGAGGTGCCGGGCCATGGCGCTCGACCAGTCCTTCGTTGGACGGACGTACCCGCCCACCGCGCCCTATGAGGTGGGCCGGGAAAAGATCCGCGAGTTCGCCGAGGCGGTGGGTGAGACCAACCCGGTGTACACGGATCCCGAGGCCGCGAAGTCGTTCGGTCACTCCGATGTGATCGCCCCGCCGACGTTCGTGTTCTCCATCACCTTCCGGGCCGCGGGCCAGGTCGTCCAGGACCCGCAGCTCGGCCTGGACTACAGCCGCGTGGTGCACGGCGACCAGAAGTTCGCCTACAGCCGCCCGGTGCGCGCCGGCGACCGGCTCACGGTCACCTCCACCATCGAGGGCATCAAGTCCCTCGCGGGCAACGACATCCTGGACATCCGCGGCGAGGTGCACGACGAGGCGGGCGAGCACGTCGTGACCGCCTGGACCAAGCTCGTGGCCCGTGCGGCCGAGGAGGCGTGAGGACCCGATGACGGCGAAGATCGCGTACGACGACGTCGAGGTCGGCACCGAACTGCCGGCGCAGACCTTCCCCGTGACCCGTGCCACGCTCGTGCAGTACGCGGGCGCCTCCGGGGACTTCAACCCGATCCACTGGAACGAGAAGTTCGCCAAGGAGGTCGGCCTGCCGGACGTCATCGCGCACGGCATGTTCACCATGGCCGAGGCGATCCGTGTGGTCACCGACTGGACCGGGGACCCGGGGGCCGTCGTCGAGTACGGCGTCCGCTTCACCAAGCCCGTCGTCGTGCCGAACGACGACCAGGGCGCCCTGATCGAGGTCAGCGGCAAGATCGCGGCCAAGCTGGACGACAACACCGTGCGCGTGGACCTGACGGCGACCAGCGGCGGGCAGAAGGTGCTGGGCATGTCCCGCGCGGTCGTACGCCTGGCCTGAAGCCCGCTCGACGGCAACGGAAGCAGTGCTGAGTAAGGGGCGTCCTCCCTGGTGGGGCGCCCCTTGCGCACGTCTGCACCCAGGGTGTTGCCAAGTTAGTGATTGAGTACTAACTTACTTCCCATGGTCAGGATGAGCGCAGAAGAGCGACGGGAGAGCGTCATCCGTGCGGCGATCGCGGAATTCGCGCGGAAGGGCTACTACGGCACTTCCACCGAGGCGATCGCGAGCCGCGTGGGTGTCTCGCAGCCGTATCTCTTCCGGCTCTTCGCAAGCAAGAAGGCGATCTTCGCCGCCGCTTCGCTGCGGTGCGTGGAGGACACCTGCCGGGTCTTCGAGAAGGCGGCCGAGGGGCTGGAGGGCGAGGAGGCCCTGCACGCCATGGCGAACGCCTACGTGCGAATGATCACCGAACAGCCCGAGAAGCTGCAGATGCAGATGCAGACGTACATCACGGTGGCGGCGGCCGAGGCCGAGGGCGACCACGAGTTCGGTGAGGCCGTACGGGCCGCCTGGATGAAGCTCTGGGGCACCGTTCACCTGCCGCTCGGGGCGGACGACGGCGAGACCACGACCTTCCTGGCGTACGGAATGCTCATCAACACCCTCACCGCCATGGGGTTTCCGCCCGAGCACCGGGTCTGGCAGGGGATGTATCCGTCGGCTCGGATCACCGGGCGGCTGGAGAAGTAGCGCGGACGAGGCGGTGGGCCGCCTCGTTCATGCCCAAGAAAGTTAGTCAGCAATAACTAACTAGAAGATCGCTCTCTGGGGGAGAGATGTCACAGCAGACCGCACCGAGCGCACCGCGCGGAAGCGCAGCGTGGGCCCTCGTCATCACCAGCGTCGCCGGATTCATGGCGGCCCTCGACAACCTCGTCGTCACCACCGCCCTGCCCTCCATCCGCAAGGACCTTGGCGGCGCCCTGGACGACCTCGAGTGGACCGTGAGCGCCTACACGCTCACCTTCGCCGTCCTGCTGATGTTCGGCGCGGCCCTCGGTGACCGCTTCGGGCGCCGCCGGCTCTTCATCGCCGGCCTCACCATGTTCACCGGCGCCTCCGCCGCCGCGGCCATGGCACCCGGCATCGGATCCCTGATCGCCGCCCGCGCGGTCCAGGGCGTCGGCGCGGCCGTGATGATGCCGCTCACCCTGACCCTGCTGACCGCGGCCGTGCCCGCCGCCAAGCGCGGCATGATGTACGGCATCTGGGGAGCCGTCAACGGACTCGCCGTCGCCTCCGGACCGCTCATCGGCGGCAGCCTCACCGAGCACGTGTCCTGGCACTGGATCTTCTGGCTGAACGTTCCGCTCGGCCTGGTCACGCTGCCGCTCGCCCGTCTGCGCCTCGCCGAGTCCCACGGCACCGCCGCCCGGCTCGACGTCCCCGGCACGCTGCTCGCCAGCGGTGGTCTCTTCGGGATCGTGTACGGCCTGGTCCGCGGGCCCGCCGACGGCTGGACCGACACCGTGGTCCTGACCGCGCTGTTCGCCGGCGGTGCGCTGCTGACCGGGTTCGTGCTGTACAGCTCACGCGTGGCCAACCCCATGCTGCCGATGCGGCTGTTCCGGTCCCGCGCCTTCTCCGGCATCAACGCGGCCAGCCTGCTGATGTTCGTCGGCATGTTCGGCTCGATCTTCCTGCTCAGCCAGTACATGCAGGGCGTGCTCGGCTACTCGCCCACCGAGGCGGGGCTGCGCATGCTTCCCTGGACCGGCATGCCCATGCTCGTCGCGCCGATCGCCGGGATCCTCTCCGACCGCATCGGCGGCCGGCCGGTCGTCGCCGCGGGCCTGTTCCTGCAGGCCGCCGGCCTCGGTTACATGGCCGCCGTGGCCACCGCGGACGCCTCCTACGCCGTCCAGCTGCCCGCCCTGGTCATCAGCGGCGTCGGCATGGCCCTGTACTTCGCGCCGGCCGCCAATCTGGTGATGTCCAGCGTCCGCCCGCAGGAGCAGGGCATCGCCTCCGGCGCGAACAACGCGCTGCGTGAGGTGGGTGGGGCGCTCGGTATCGCGGTGATGTCGTCGATCTTCTCGGCGCAGGGTGGCTACGAGAGCGCGCAGAGCTTCGTGGACGGCCTGCGGCCCGCCCTGGTCACCGGCTCGGCGGTGGTCGCCCTCGCCGCGGTCGCGGCCCTGGCGATCCCGGCCCGGCGGAGTGCCGCCCGGCTCGCCGCGGTGGACGGGCAGACGCCTGCGACCGCCTCTGCGGCCGACGCACCGACGGCCACCGCCGTGCAGAGCTCCGCTGCGAACGCCAGTGCCCTGGAGAGCGCAGCCGGCTGAAGCCTGGCCCGGACCCTCGCCGCCCTCGCCCCGCCCTGCCGCAAGGAGATCGCGATGCCCACCCTTCCCTGGATCGTGCCGAACGCCGCGCCGCGCGACACCGAGGTGCACGTCTTCGCCTCCCGCTTCGAGACCCGCTCGCTGTGGGGCGCCCTCCGCTTCCTCGCCCGCACGCCTGCCGTGTGGCGGCAGATCGGCCGCGCGCCCGGCGCCTACGGGGCCGCCCTCAAGGCGCGGCCCCTGCGGCGGACCTTCTGGACGCTGTCCGCCTGGGAGTCCGCCGACGCGCTGAAGACCTTCGCCCGCTCCGGTGCCCACCGGCCCACCGCCCGCGGCCTCTCCTCCCAGATGCGCGACGTCCGGTTCGCCACCTGGCAGACGTCCGCCGACCGGCTGCCGGTGCGCTGGGAGGAGGCGGAACGGCACCTTACGTAGATCACCGGCCGGCCGTACGTCGGCTACGCGCGCGTGGACGTCGAGAGGCGTCCACGCGCGCGTACGTGCGTGTCAGCGTGTGGCGGCTGACGGCAGCGGCCGGTCACCGGCGGAGTGACCCAGGGACGTCACGCCGCGCGGGTGTTCCGGCCATGGCTCGGGCGGAGCAGGACCAAAGCTCGCACCGCGCCGCGACGGGTGCCGGTCCACCCAGCCGCCCCCAGGGCTCGCTGGATGCCGGGCTGTCGGAGGCGTCTCGTAGTCTTGGGCGCGTGCAGGTACTCCACGACGCCCCCCTTGCCCCGCTGACCACCTTCCGGCTGGGCGGTCCCGCGACGCGGCTGGTCACTGCGGTGACCGATGCCGAGGTGATCGCCGCCGTGCGCGAGGCCGACGACAGCGGGACACCGCTGCTGGTCATCGGCGGTGGGTCGAACCTGGTCATCGGCGACAAGGGCTTCGACGGCACCGCCCTGCGCATCGCCACGCGCGGGGTGGAACTGCGCGGCACGACGCTGGAGCTGGCCGCCGGCGAGGTGTGGACGGACGCCGTCGCCCGCACGGTCGAGGCGGGGCTCGCCGGGATCGAGTGCCTGGCCGGCATCCCCGGCTCCGCGGGCGCCACGCCGATCCAGAACGTGGGGGCCTACGGCCAGGAGGTCTCCTCCACCATCACCGAGGTCATCGCCTACGACCGGCGCGCCGGCGAGACCGTCACGCTCACGAACGAGGAGTGCGCCTTCTCGTACCGTCACAGCCGCTTCAAGGCGGATCCCGAGCGCCATGTCGTGCTGCGGGTCCGCTTCGAGCTGGCGGACGCGGGCGGGCTGTCCGCGCCCGTCAAGTACGCCGAGGCGGCCCGGGCGCTCGGCGTCGAGCCCGGTGACCGGGTGCCGCTGGCCGACGCCCGGGAGACCGTGCTGAAGCTGCGCGCCGGGAAGGGCATGGTCCTCGACGCCGAGGACCACGACACCTGGTCCGCCGGGTCGTTCTTCACCAACCCGATCCTCACCGACGAGCAGTTCGCCGCGTTCCACGCGCGCGTGCGCGAGCGGCTGGGCGACGGCGTCGAACCGCCCGCCTACCCGGCGGGGGAGGGCCGTACGAAGACCTCGGCGGCCTGGCTGATCGACAAGGCGGGCTTCACGAAGGGCTACGGCACCGGGCCGGCCCGCATCTCCACCAAGCACACCCTCGCCCTGACCAACCGCGGCGCCGCCACCACCGAGGACCTGCTGACGCTGGCCCGTGAGGTGGTCGCCGGCGTCCACGAGGCCTTCGGGATCACGCTCGTCAACGAGCCGGTGACGGTCGGCGTCCACCTGTAGCCGTACCGGTCCGCGCCGTTCAGTACGCCACCCCCACCCCCTGCTTCACCGTTCCCTGGTCGTCGATCATCGCCAGCATCGCGTGGGCGACGTCCGCCCGCGCGATGAAGCGGCCCTTGCGCGGAAAGCCCCCGACGACGGTGCGGTAGCGGCCGGTGAGCGGCTTGTCCTGCAGCCGCGGTGGCCGAACGGAGGTCCAGTCCGTGCCGCTGCGGGCCAGTTCGGTCTCCATCCCGCGCAGGTCGGTGTAGACGTCCTTCAAGACGGCCGACACCAGGCCGCGCATCGTGCGGTCCAGGGCGCCGTCGTCCTCGGGGGCGGGGCCGACGGGACCGGCGCTGACCACGAGTAGCCGTCGTACGCCCTCCGCCTCCATGGCGCGCAGGACCGTACGGGTCAGCCGGGTGGCGACGCCGGCGTCCTTGCGGCTGCGCGCGCCCAGGCCGGAGAGGACCGCGTCCCGGCCCCGGACGGCGGCGCGGAGCTCCTCCGGGTCGGTCAGGTCGGAGCGGAACACCTCCAGGGTGTCCCCGGTGACATCGAGCCGGGCCGGATCGCGGACCACGGCGGTCACCCGGTGGCCGGCGCCTAGCGCCTGACGCACGATCTCCCGGCCGATGCCGCCGGTGGCGCCGAAAACGGTGAGGTTCATGTGTGCTCCCGTACTCGGGGCGGACTGGTGGGTGAGTATTCACTCACCACGCTGCCCTCTAGAGTGGGTAAGCACTCACCCACTCGTCAAGCCCGACAGGAGCCCCATGGAGCCGAAGCCGGCGCGTGTCCGCATCCTCGACGCCGCACACGAGCTCATGCTCACCGTCGGACTCGCCCGAGCCACCACCAAGGAGATCGCGCGTGCGGCGGGCTGCTCCGAGGCGGCCCTCTACAAGTACTTCGACAGCAAGGAGGAGCTGTTCGTCCGGGTGCTCACCGAGCGGCTGCCCCGGCTCAAGCCGTTGCTGAGCAGCCTCGCCGCCGAGCCGGGACAGGGCACCCTCGCGGGCAACCTCACCGAGATCGCCCGCCAGGCAGCGCTCTTCTACGAGCAGAGCTTCCCGATCGCCGCCTCGCTGTACGCCGAGTCCCAGCTCAAGCAGCGCCACTACGAGGTCCTGCGCACACTCGGCTCCGGACCGCACCGGCCCATCCAGGAACTGGACGCCTACCTGCGCGCCGAACAGGCCGCCGGCCGCGTCCGCGGTGACGCCGACACCTTCGCGGCCGCCTCCCTGCTGCTCGGCGCCTGCGCGCAGCGCGCCTTCGCCTACGACGCGACGGAGTCGGGGGAGCGGCCGCCGGTCGACGACTTCGCCGAACGGCTCGCCCAGACGCTGCTGGGCGGAATCTCCGGTGCGCCGGCCTCGGGGTGAACCGCGAGCTGGGCGATGAGGAGCCCCTCGCCGGTCATGCGCCCGCGCGGCTGAGAGCACGCGAGCCCTGGACCCGCACCGCCGGTGGAGTTCGCGGCGCTGGGCTGGCCCCCCGGTGACGGGGACGCGCGCGATGTGCCGATCTCCTCAAGCTCAAGCCCGATCCGCCCGACGCCCACTTCGGACGGCCGGGCGAGCGTTTCGGACGGCCGGGCGAGCGCCTCAGGCGGCCGGGCGGGTCAGCCAGGCGTCCACGTCGGCCAGCAGCCGTGCCCTGACGTCGTCCGGGGCGGCCGAGCCCCGTACCGACTGCCGCGCCAGCTCGGCGAGCTCGGCGTCCGAGAAGCCGTGCGCGTGCCGGGCGATCTCGTACTGGGCGGCCAGCCGGGAGCCGAACAGCAGCGGGTCGTCGGCGCCGAGGGCCATCGGGACACCGGCGTCGAAGAAGGTCCGCAGCGGCACGTCCTCGGGCTTCTCGTACACGCCGAGCGCCACGTTCGAGGCGGGGCACACCTCGCAGGTCACGCCCCGGTCGGCCAGCCGCTTCAGCAGCCGCGGGTCCTCCGCCGCGCGCACGCCGTGGCCGATCCGCGCGGCGTGCAGGTCGTCCAGGCAGTCGCGCACCGAGGCCGGGCCGGTGAGCTCGCCGCCGTGCGGGGCCGACAGCAGACCGCCCTCGCGCGCGATGTGGAAGGCCCGATCGAAGTCCCGTGCCATGCCCCGCCGCTCGTCGTTGGAGAGCCCGAAACCGACCACGCCCCGGTCCGCGTACCGCACCGCCAGGCGGGCCAGCGTCCGGGCGTCCAGCGGGTGTTTCATGCGATTGGCGGCGACCAGCACGCGCATGCCGAGCCCGGTCTCCCGGGACGTCGTGTCCACCGCGTCCAGGATGATCTCCAGGGCCGGGATCAGCCCGCCCAGCCGGGGCGCGTACGACGTCGGGTCCACCTGGATCTCCAGCCAGCCCGAGCCGTCCTTCAGGTCCTCCTCGGCGGCCTCCCGGACCAGCCGCTGGATGTCCTCCGGTTCACGCAGGCAGGAGCGCGCCGCGTCGTACAGCCGCTGGAAACGGAACCAGCCCCGTTCGTCGGTGGCCCGCAGCTTGGGTGGTTCGCCGCTGGTCAGCGCTTCCGTCAGGGCGTCGGGCAGGCGTACGCCGTACTTGTCGGCCAGTTCCAGGACGGTGCCCGGTCGCATCGAGCCGGTGAAGTGCAGGTGCAGATGGGCTTTCGGCAGCTCAGAGAGGTCACGTACACGCTCCATCCCAGGATCCTGCCGTACACACCGGTCACACCGGTAGCCGTTTCCCCGTACGTGGTCTTGCTCGCACAAAAGAACAGGGGCACCCGGGACCGTTCCCGGGTGCCCCTGTCCGAAGACGGACCAGCTCAGGCCCTGGCCTCCGCCAGCAGCTTCTGGATGCGGCTCACGCCCTCGACGAGGTCCTCGTCGCCGAGCGCGTACGACAGCCGCAGATAGCCCGGCGTGCCGAAGGCCTCGCCCGGGACGACCGCGACCTCGGCCTCCTCCAGGATCAGCGCGGCCAGCTCGACCGTGTCCTGCGGCCGCTTGCCGCGGATCTCCTTGCCGAGCAGGGCCTTGACCGACGGGTAGGCGTAGAACGCGCCCTCGGGCTCCGGGCAGACCACGCCGTCGATCTCGTTGAGCATCCGCACGATGGTCCGGCGGCGCCGGTCGAAGGCCTCGCGCATCTTCGCCACGGCCTGAAGGTCACCGGAGACGGCGGCCAGGGCGGCCACCTGGGCCACGTTGGAGACGTTCGAGGTGGCGTGCGACTGCAGGTTGGTCGCGGCCTTGACGACGTCCTTCGGGCCGATGACCCAGCCCACGCGCCAGCCGGTCATGGCGTACGTCTTCGCCACACCGTTGACCACGACGCACTTGTCGCGCAGCTCGGGCAGCAGCGCCGGCAGGGACACCGCGGAGGCGTCGCCGTAGACGAGGTGCTCGTAGATCTCATCGGTGAGCACCCACAGGCCGTGCTCCAGGGCCCAGCGGCCGATCGCCTCGGTCTCGGCCTCGGAGTACACCGCGCCGGTCGGGTTGGACGGGGAGACGAAGAGCACGACCTTCGTCTTCTCCGTGCGCGCCGCCTCCAGCTGCTCGACCGAGACGCGGTAGCCGGTCGTCTCGTCGGCCACGACCTCCACCGGGACACCGCCGGCCAGGCGGATCGACTCCGGGTACGTCGTCCAGTACGGCGCCGGGACGATGACCTCGTCACCCGGGTCGAGGATCGCGGCGAACGCCTCGTAGATGGCCTGCTTGCCGCCGTTGGTGACGAGGATCTGCGAGACGTCGGGCTCCCAGCCGGAGTCGCGCAGCGTCTTCGCGGCGATGGCGGCCTTCAGCTCGGGCAGGCCGCCGGCCGGGGTGTAGCGGTGGTACTTGGGGTTCTTGCAGGCCTCGACGGCCGCCTCGACGATGTAGTCCGGGGTCGGGAAGTCGGGTTCGCCGGCGCCGAAGCCGATCACCGGACGCCCGGCGGCCTTCAGGGCCTTGGCCTTGGCGTCCACGGCGAGGGTGGCGGACTCGGAGATCGCGCCGACTCGGGCGGAGACCCGGCGCTCGGTGGGTGGGGTTGCAGCGCTCATGGAGTCCATCGTTCCAGACCGGAAACACCCCGGGCACGCGGGTTTCACAGACTGAACAGCCAGGGGTCGGGACGTGAACACGGGTCCGAATCCGGCCCCCGGCCAGGACGATCTTTAGTCAAGTGGCCCCGGACGGGCACTTTCTGTTCGACGCCGGGCCGTGGACCACGTACACTCACACCTCGTTGGCCTTCAGCAGCCGCCGCCGAAACTGGTGCACACCGCGCACCCGTCCGGATGCGGTACGTTTGGGGGGACACGCAAAGGGTCGTAGCTCAATTGGTAGAGCACCGGTCTCCAAAACCGGCGGTTGGGGGTTCAAGTCCCTCCGGCCCTGCTACACACACCGCCAGGATGTGTGCGCATGTACGTACAGCATTGCACCGCCGTGCGGCTCAGAAACCGGGCGCGGCACGGCCACGACCCGGGATCAGGTGAGGATTATGACGGACGCCGTGGGCTCCATCGACACGCCTGACGCCCAGGATGAGGCGCTCGAGTCGAAGAAGAAGGCCCGCAAGGGCGGTAAGCGTGCCAAGAAGGGCCCGCTGAAGCGCCTCGCCACCTTCTACCGCCAGATCATCGCGGAGCTCCGCAAGGTCGTCTGGCCGTCGCGCAACCAGCTGACGTCGTACACCACCGTGGTGATCTTCTTCGTCGCCATCATGATCGCGTTGGTGACCGTGATTGACTATGGGCTCAACCACGCGGCCAAGTACGTCTTCGGCTGAGCCAAGAGCGAAGGGCGCCGTGGCACCGGCGCCCGTTTTCGCATGTTCCACCCCTATGTATCCAGGAAGAAGCAGCCATCGTGTCTGACCCGAACCTGAACGACGACGCCATCGAGTCTCGCGGGACCGCTGCCGAGATGGTGGACGACGAGCTCGACATCGTCGAGGGCGCGGACGAGCAGGACGAGTTCGAGGCTGCCGAGGCCGAGGCGGGGGAGCCGGCCGAAGAGGCTGCCCTGAACGTCGAGGACGAGGACAACGTCGAGGACGAGGAAGAGGCCGGGGAGGCTGCCGTCGAGGCCGCCGAGGAGGAGCCGGCCGAGCCCGTCGACCCCGTCGCGGCCCTGCGTGAGGAACTGCGCACCCTGCCCGGCGAGTGGTACGTCATCCACACCTACGCCGGTTACGAGAACCGCGTGAAGACCAACCTGGAGCAGCGCGCCGTCTCGCTGAACGTCGAGGACTACATCTTCCAGGCCGAGGTGCCGCAGGAAGAGGTCGTCCAGATCAAGAACGGCGACCGCAAGACGATCAAGCAGAACAAGCTGCCCGGTTACGTCCTGGTCCGCATGGACCTGACCAACGAGTCCTGGGGCGTCGTCCGCAACACTCCGGGCGTCACCGGCTTCGTCGGCAACGCCTACGACCCGTACCCGCTGACCCTGGACGAGATCGTCAAGATGCTCGCCCCGGAGGCCGAGGAGAAGGCCGCCCGCGAGGCCGCCGAGGCCGAGGGAAAGCCCGCCCCGCAGCGCAAGGTCGAGGTCCAGGTGCTGGACTTCGAGGTCGGCGACTCGGTCACCGTCACCGACGGCCCGTTCGCCACGCTGCAGGCGACCATCAACGAGATCAACCCCGACTCGAAGAAGGTCAAGGGCCTGGTGGAGATCTTCGGCCGCGAGACGCCGGTCGAGCTGTCCTTCGACCAGATCCAGAAGAACTAGTCCTCTATCGGACTTCGCGCTTCCGAGCAGGTCAGGCGGGCTGTCTCAGCCGGTCTGACCTGCTCGGTTTTTAGCCGCGCATCTATACCCGTTATCGTTGTGCGGTATGCCTGCGTCAGGATCGCGATCCTCGCGCGGGCATGGACCCGAATGAAAGGACCCGGAGAGCTATGCCTCCCAAGAAGAAGAAGGTCACGGGGCTCATCAAGCTCCAGATCCAGGCCGGTGCCGCCAACCCGGCCCCGCCGGTCGGCCCCGCGCTGGGTCAGCACGGTGTCAACATCATGGAGTTCTGCAAGGCCTACAACGCCGCGACCGAGTCGCAGCGCGGTTGGGTCATCCCGGTGGAGATCACGGTCTACGAGGACCGCTCCTTCACCTTCATCACCAAGACGCCGCCGGCCGCGAAGATGATCCTCAAGGCCGCGGGCATCGAGAAGGGCTCCGGCGAGCCGCACAAGACCAAGGTCGCCAAGATCACCGAGGCGCAGGTCCGCGAGATCGCCCAGACCAAGATGCCCGACCTGAACGCGAACGACCTGGACGCCGCGGCGAAGATCATCGCCGGCACCGCGCGCTCCATGGGCGTCACGGTCGAGGGCTGACCTCAACCCCCCAGTAGTCATGCGGCCTTAGCCGGCCGCACGTGGCAGGGCCTGCTCGGCCCACGGACCACGACTCCTTTCAGAACACACAGGAGCAAGTTGTGAGCAAGCGCAGCAAGGCTCTCCGCGCTGCGGACGCCAAGGTCGACCGGGAGAAGCTGTACGCCCCGCTCGAGGCCGTCCGTCTCGCCAAGGAGACCTCCACGACCAAGTTCGACGCCACCGTCGAGGTCGCCTTCCGTCTGGGTGTCGACCCGCGCAAGGCCGACCAGATGGTCCGTGGCACCGTGAACCTTCCGCACGGCACCGGTAAGACCGCCCGGGTCCTGGTCTTCGCGACCGGCGACCGTGCCGAGGCCGCGCGTGCCGCGGGCGCCGACATCGTCGGCGCCGACGAGCTGATCGACGAGGTGGCGAAGGGCCGTCTGGACTTCGACGCCGTTGTCGCCACCCCGGACCTCATGGGCAAGGTCGGCCGCCTCGGCCGCGTCCTCGGCCCGCGTGGTCTGATGCCGAACCCGAAGACCGGCACCGTCACGCCCGACGTGGTCAAGGCCGTCAACGACATCAAGGGCGGCAAGATCGAGTTCCGCGTCGACAAGCACTCGAACCTGCACTTCATCATCGGCAAGTCGTCCTTCGACGACGCCAAGCTGGTGGAGAACTACGGCGCCGCGCTGGAGGAGATCCTCCGTCTGAAGCCGTCCGCCGCCAAGGGTCGCTACATCAAGAAGGCCGCCATCACCACCACGATGGGCCCCGGCATCCCGGTCGACCCGAACCGCACCCGCAACCTCCTCGTCGAGGAGGACCCGGCCGCCGTCTGAGCCCTGCGCTCACCCCGGTAGCCGCGTCAAGTGCGCGTAAGTAAAGGGCGGGCCCTGCAACCTTCCGGGTGCGGGGTCCGTCTTTTCTTTGTACGACACGACTCGCATGGGGGTACGACAAGATGAAGAGCACGACGGCGCGCCGGGTGACCCTTTCCGTGGCGGTGGTGGCCGCGCTGACCGGGGTGGCCGCCTGCGGCTCCTCGAACTCCGGGAAGGGCGACAAGGCGTCCGGCGGCACCGCGATCAACGTCAGCCCCATCGCCGCGCTGCGCAGCGCCGAGCAGTCCACCGACAAGGCGGAGTCGGCCAAGGTGCGCTCCACCACGTCCATCGGCGACCTCATGACGATGACCGGGAACGGCGCCCTCACCTGGGGCAACGGGCTCAAGGGCACCCTCACCATCACCTACACCGGCGGACAGATGGCCGAGGCCATGAAGAAGGCCGGCACCTCCTCGATGGAGGCCCGGTACCTGTCGGACGGCTACTACGCCCACATGAGCGACGCCTTCGCCAAGGCCACGGGTGGCAAGCACTGGGTGAGGTACTCGTACGACGCCCTCGCCAAGTTCGGCGGCGCCTCCGGCACGGCCCTGAAGAACCAGCTCCAGACCTCCACGCCGAACCAGTCCGTGCAGATGCTGCTGGCCTCCGGTGACGTCAAGAAGGTCGGCGAGGAGACGATCTCCGGCACCCGCACCACGCACTACGCGGGCACGGTGGGCGTCGCCGACCTCGCGAGCAAGAGCAGCAACCTCAGCGCGGACCAGCTGTCGGCCCTGAAGAAGCAGCTCAACCAGGCGGGCATCACCACCGACACCATCGACATCTGGGTCAACGGCCAGAACCTGCTGGTGAAGAAGTCCGAGAAGGCCGACACGGCCAAGGGCCCCATGACCAGCACCGCCTACTACAGCGACTACGGCGTGAAGGTCTCCGCCGAGGCACCTCCGGCCGGGGACACCATGGACTTCACCGACCTGCTGAAGTCCGGCGGCGCCGCGTCGGGCAGCGGCACCGCCACTCGCTGAGGTTTCCGGGGCCTGCGCGCCCGCGCCGGTGAGGACGGGGGACGGGGTCAGGGGTGCGCAGAGACGGTTTCACGGATTCCGCCGAGGAACGCGGCGCCGGTGCTCGGCCGGCGCCCACGCGGAACGCACGACCGAGACCCGTCCCTCGCTGCACCACCGGATCACCGGGCACGCGCCTGGATCCGGGCCCAGGAGGGCCGCCACCGGGCCTGCGGCGGTCCGACTGCGGACCACCCCTCGGCGGCCCCGAGCGGCTGTAGCTGGGCCGACCGGCGCCGGTACGCGAGTGTGGCCGAGTTCCGGGTCGGCACCAGGCCTGTGGCGGGCCGGGTGTCCGCGCCCCCGGCTGGGCGGCTGTGGCTGCGCCTGGTCGTCCGGTGCCTGTGATGTGGTCGGCGACGAGGTTCGGGGGAACCGCGGTCGGCACTGGCTCGGCTTCGGTCTCACGGCCAGGTTCCGGTCCGGTGGCGGATTGCTCGTGGACATGACCGCCACGCGCGACGAGGCCGGCGCAACCCGGGCGGTGGGGCTGCCTTCCCCGGCGCCGCGAAGGACATCCGCCGCACGGGCACCGAGACCGTCGGCGGGGCCTGCACGGCGCACTGCACCCGCTCGGTCACCGTCGCCGACTCCGGCCCGGCCTGCCCCACCGTAAGCAGATCCTCGGCGAGCTGGTTCTGGGCGTGTGGCTCGCGGGGCGGGACGACGGGTCAGGTGGCAGCGCGTACGCGGCTCCGGACGGCACGATGAGCTCGACCTGACCGTCACGGTCACCGACTTCGGCCGTCCGATGACGACCATGCGCAAACCGGCCCTGACGTTCCGGTCCCGGCGTTGCGGCCCTGACGTTCCGGTCCCGGCGTTGCGGTCCCGGCGTTCCGGCCCTCCCGGCCCCGGCGTTCCGGCCCTGACGTCCCGGCCCCGGCGTTCCGGCCCCGACGCCCCGGTCTCGGCGTTCAGGTCCCGAGGTTCCGGCCCCGGCGCCCCGCCCCCGACGCCTTCGCCCCCGACGCCCCGCCCCCGACGCCTTCGCCCCCGACGCCCCGCCCCCGACGCCCCGCCCCCGACGCCTTCGCCCCCGACGCCCCGCCCCCGGCACCCCGGCCCCGAGCCCCGTACAGACCGGTTACGGGCCGATTTGCTCGATGCCGCCCCGGTCCCGTACTCTCTTGCAGAAGCCAAAGACCGCTGGTCGTTGCCGTGCGCTCTGAACGAGGGTGCGGTGGCCGAAGGATCCGCTGAAAAGTGGGCGACCCGCGCAGGTGTCAGTGGAAGAACTCCCGGAGTGCGCGCGCCGAGCGCGTGTGCGGCCGGTCGAGTCCGCCCCGAGCGCCTGCGCCGGGGCGTTTCGTTTTCCCCAGTCCTCCTTCGGGTCCGCGCGGTCCGAATCACCCGGAAGGAGGCCGAGGCTCTATGGCGAGGCCCGACAAGGCTGCCGCGGTTGCGGAGCTGACGGACAAGTTCCGCAGCTCCAGCGCCGCCGTGCTGACCGAGTACCGCGGTCTCACCGTGGCGCAGCTCAAGACGCTGCGCCGGTCGCTCGGTGAGAACGCCCAGTACGCCGTGGTGAAGAACACGCTGACCAAGATTGCGGCCAAGGAGGCCGGGATCACGCTGGAGGACCAGCTCTTCGCTGGCCCGACGGCCGTCGCCTTCGTCACCGGTGACCCGGTGGAGTCGGCGAAGGGTCTGCGTGACTTCGCCAAGGACAACCCCAATCTCGTCATCAAGGGCGGTGTCCTTGACGGCAAGGCGCTGTCCGCCGACGAGATCAAGAAGCTTGCGGACCTCGAGTCCCGCGAGGTTCTGCTCAGCAAGCTGGCCGGTGCCTTCAAGGGGAAGCAGTCCCAGGCTGCCTCCGTCTTCCAGGCGCTGCCGTCGAAGCTCGTCCGCACCGTGGACGCGCTGCGCGCCAAGCAGGCCGAGCAGGGCGGTGCCGAGTAATTCGGCTCGCTTTCTGACCCGCACCAACGGCGCGGGTCGCAGCGGGCCGACGTACGCCCGCCTTATCCAGTACATCCGGCACCTGCCGATTTGAGTGGAAGGACCGCCATCATGGCGAAGCTCACCCAGGACGAGCTGCTTGCCCAGTTCGAGGAGATGACCCTCATCGAGCTCTCCGAGTTCGTGAAGGCCTTCGAGGAGAAGTTCGACGTCACCGCCGCCGCTGCCGCGCCGGTCGTCGTCGCCGGTGGTGCCGCTGGTGGCGCCGCCGCCGAGGCCGTCGAGGAGAAGGACGAGTTCGACGTCATCCTCACCGGCGCCGGCGACAAGAAGATCCAGGTCATCAAGGTCGTGCGTGAGCTGACCTCCCTGGGTCTGAAGGAGGCCAAGGACCTCGTCGACGGCACCCCGAAGCCGGTCCTCGAGAAGGTCAACAAGGAGGCCGCCGACAAGGCTGCCGAGGCCCTCAAGGGCGCCGGCGCGTCCGTCGAGGTCAAGTAAGACCTTCCGGGTCCCAGGGACTCGAACGCGCGCCGACCGCAGCCGTGCGGCACCGTAAAAAGTGCCCCGTAGGGCTGTAACGCGAACGCACCGAAGAGCGATCATCCATCCGGGTGGTCGCTCTTCGGCGTATCCGGCGGGCCCGGCCACGGTTGCCTTGCACTCGCGACGGCGAGGGGTAAGGTGATCTTCGTCGTGTCTCCGCCACGATCCGCATCGGACTGGGGGGCCTTGACGAACCGCACGCAGCGCGCAATTCTCAGGACGCGTCGTCACAAGGATCCGAATCCGAGGCATGGATCGACGACGAAGAGGGCAGTATCAACGTGCGTTGAGGGCAGGCATGCCGAGGGCGTTGACAAGAGCGGTGAGCACAGCGAGGGTCTCGAAAAACCCGCACTGGACATCAGTGTGCCAAGTGGCTACACTGACCCTTTGCGCTGCCTGTTAGCTGTCCCCTGCCCGTCACCAGGGGTCTGCCCTCACTCGAGCACTGATGACCGAAGCACCCTTGACCTGGGGTTTCTGTCTCTGTGTACGGGAGAGGGGCCGGCACGCGCGTAGTGAGTCCGAGCCCTCGGAAGGACCCCCTCTTGGCCGCCTCGCGCAATGCCTCGACCGCGAATACGAACAACGGCGCCAGCACCGCCCCGCTGCGCATTTCCTTTGCAAAGATCAAGGAGCCTCTCGAGGTTCCGAACCTGCTCGCGCTGCAGACCGAGAGCTTCGACTGGCTGCTCGGCAACACCGCCTGGCAGAGTCGGGTCGAGGAGGCTCTGGAGAACGGTCAGGACGTCCCCACCAAGTCCGGTCTGGAGGAGATCTTCGAGGAGATCTCCCCGATCGAGGACTTCTCCGGGTCGATGTCCCTGACGTTCCGGGACCACCGCTTCGAGCCGCCGAAGAACTCCATCGACGAGTGCAAGGAGCGCGACTTCACGTACGCCGCCCCGCTCTTCGTCACCGCCGAGTTCACCAACAACGAGACCGGTGAGATCAAGTCCCAGACCGTCTTCATGGGCGACTTCCCGCTCATGACGAACAAGGGCACCTTCGTCATCAACGGCACCGAGCGTGTCGTGGTGTCCCAGCTGGTTCGTTCCCCCGGTGTCTACTTCGACTCCACCATCGACAAGACGTCCGACAAGGACATCTTCTCCGCCAAGATCATCCCGTCCCGGGGTGCCTGGCTGGAGATGGAGATCGACAAGCGCGACATGGTCGGTGTCCGCATCGACCGCAAGCGCAAGCAGTCGGTCACCGTGCTGCTGAAGGCTCTCGGCTGGACGACCGAGCAGATCCTCGAGGAGTTCGGCGAGTACGAGTCGATGCGCGCCACCCTGGAGAAGGACCACACCCAGGGCCAGGACGACGCGCTGCTCGACATCTACCGCAAGCTGCGTCCGGGCGAGCCCCCCACGCGTGAGGCCGCGCAGACGCTGCTGGAGAACCTCTACTTCAACCCGAAGCGCTACGACCTCGCCAAGGTCGGCCGCTACAAGGTGAACAAGAAGCTCGGTGCGGACGAGCCGCTGGACGCCGGCGTGCTCACCACCGACGACGTCATCGCCACCATCAAGTACCTGGTGAAGCTGCACGCCGGCGAGACCGAGACGACCGGCGAGTCCGGCCGCTCGATCATGGTCGAGACCGATGACATCGACCACTTCGGCAACCGCCGTATCCGCAGCGTCGGCGAGCTGATCCAGAACCAGGTCCGTACGGGTCTCGCCCGTATGGAGCGTGTCGTGCGCGAGCGCATGACCACCCAGGACGTCGAGGCGATCACGCCGCAGACCCTGATCAACATCCGCCCGGTCGTGGCGTCGATCAAGGAGTTCTTCGGCACCTCGCAGCTGTCCCAGTTCATGGACCAGAACAACCCGCTGTCGGGGCTGACGCACAAGCGTCGTCTGAACGCCCTCGGCCCGGGTGGTCTCTCCCGTGAGCGGGCCGGCTTCGAGGTCCGTGACGTGCACCCCTCGCACTACGGCCGCATGTGCCCGATCGAGACGCCGGAAGGCCCGAACATCGGTCTGATCGGCTCGCTCGCCTCCTACGGCCGGGTCAACGCGTTCGGTTTCATCGAGACCCCGTACCGCAAGGTCGTCGAGGGCCAGGTCACCGACGAGGTCGACTACCTGACCGCCGACGAGGAGGACCGCTTCGTCATCGCGCAGGCCAACGCGCCGCTGAACGACGAGATGCGGTTCGCCGAGGCCCGCGTGCTGGTCCGCCGCCGTGGCGGCGAGGTCGACTACGTCGGCCCCGAGGACGTGGACTACATGGACGTCTCGCCGCGCCAGATGGTGTCGGTCGCGACCGCCATGATCCCCTTCCTCGAGCACGACGACGCCAACCGTGCCCTCATGGGCGCGAACATGATGCGTCAGGCCGTGCCGCTGATTAAGTCCGAGGCCCCGCTCGTCGGCACCGGCATGGAGTACCGCTCCGCCGTCGACGCCGGCGACGTGGTCAAGGCCGAGAAGGACGGTGTGGTCCAGGAGGTCTCCGCGGACTACATCACCACCGCCAACGACGACGGCACGTACATCACGTACCGCCTGGCCAAGTTCTCCCGGTCCAACCAGGGCACCTCGGTCAACCAGAAGGTCATCGTCAACGAGGGCGACCGCGTCGTCACCGGCCAGGTCCTGGCCGACGGCCCGGCCACCCAGAACGGCGAGATGGCCCTCGGCAAGAACCTGCTCGTGGCGTTCATGCCGTGGGAGGGTCACAACTACGAGGACGCGATCATCCTGTCGCAGCGCCTCGTGCAGGACGACGTCCTCTCCTCGATCCACATCGAGGAGCACGAGGTCGACGCCCGTGACACCAAGCTCGGCCCCGAGGAGATCACCCGGGACATCCCGAACGTCTCCGAGGAGGTCCTCGCCGACCTCGACGAGCGCGGCATCATCCGCATCGGTGCCGAGGTCATCGCCGGCGACATCCTCGTCGGCAAGGTGACCCCCAAGGGTGAGACGGAGCTGACCCCCGAGGAGCGCCTGCTGCGCGCGATCTTCGGTGAGAAGGCCCGTGAGGTCCGCGACACCTCGCTGAAGGTGCCGCACGGCGAGACCGGCAAGGTCATCGGCGTGCGCGTCTTCGACCGCGAGGAGGGCGACGAGCTGCCGCCGGGCGTGAACCAGCTGGTCCGCGTCTACGTCGCGCAGAAGCGCAAGATCACCGACGGTGACAAGCTCGCCGGCCGGCACGGCAACAAGGGTGTCATCTCCAAGATCCTGCCGATCGAGGACATGCCGTTCCTGGAGGACGGCACCCCGGTCGACATCATCCTCAACCCGCTGGGTGTGCCGTCCCGAATGAACCCGGGACAGGTCCTGGAGATCCACCTGGGCTGGCTCGCCAGCCGCGGCTGGGACGTCTCCGGCCTCGCGGAGGAGTGGGCGCAGCGCCTCCAGGCGATCGGCGCCGACCAGGTCGACCCGGGCACGAACGTCGCGACCCCCGTCTTCGACGGTGCTCGCGAGGACGAGCTCGCGGGTCTGCTGCAGCACACCATCCCGAACCGGGACGGCGAGCGCATGGTGCTCCCGACCGGCAAGGCGCGGCTGTTCGACGGCCGTAGTGGTGAGCCGTTCCCGGACCCGATCTCGGTCGGCTACATGTACATCCTGAAGCTGCACCACCTGGTCGACGACAAGCTGCACGCCCGCTCGACCGGTCCGTACTCCATGATCACCCAGCAGCCGCTGGGTGGTAAGGCCCAGTTCGGTGGCCAGCGGTTCGGTGAGATGGAGGTGTGGGCCCTCGAGGCCTACGGCGCCGCGTACGCCCTCCAGGAGCTGCTGACCATCAAGTCCGACGACGTCACCGGCCGCGTGAAGGTCTACGAGGCCATCGTCAAGGGCGAGAACATCCCCGAGCCCGGCATCCCCGAGTCCTTCAAGGTGCTCATCAAGGAGATGCAGTCGCTCTGCCTGAACGTGGAGGTGCTGTCCAGCGACGGTATGTCCATCGAGATGCGTGACACCGACGAGGACGTCTTCCGCGCTGCGGAGGAGCTCGGCATCGACCTGTCCCGGCGCGAGCCGAGCAGCGTCGAAGAGGTCTGACGGGAGTCCGGCGGGGCCCTCACCCACAGGGCCCCGCCGACCCCCAGGCCCCCGTTTCAGACCACAGACTTACGACCCTGAGAGGGATTGACGCATAGTGCTCGACGTCAACTTCTTCGACGAGCTCCGGATCGGCCTGGCCACCGCTGACGACATCCGCCAGTGGAGCCACGGCGAGGTCAAGAAGCCCGAGACCATCAACTACCGCACCCTCAAGCCCGAGAAGGACGGACTCTTCTGCGAGAAGATCTTCGGTCCGACCCGGGACTGGGAGTGCTACTGCGGCAAGTACAAGCGCGTCCGCTTCAAGGGCATCATCTGCGAGCGCTGTGGCGTCGAGGTCACCCGCGCCAAGGTGCGCCGTGAGCGGATGGGCCACATCGAACTGGCCGCCCCCGTCACGCACATCTGGTACTTCAAGGGCGTCCCGAGCCGTCTGGGCTACCTGCTCGACCTGGCTCCCAAGGACCTCGAGAAGGTCATCTACTTCGCCGCGTACATGATCACGTACGTCGACGAGGAGCGCCGTACCCGCGACCTGCCCTCCCTGGAGGCGCACGTCTCGGTCGAGCGCCAGCAGATCGAGAACCGCCGCGACGCCGACCTGGAGGCCCGCGCCAAGAAGCTCGAGTCCGACCTGGCCGAGCTGGAGGCCGAGGGCGCCAAGGCCGACGTGCGCCGCAAGGTGCGCGAGGGCGCCGAGCGCGAGATGAAGCAGCTGCGCGACCGCGCGCAGCGCGAGATCGACCGCCTCGACGAGGTGTGGAACCGGTTCAAGAACCTCAAGGTCCAGGACCTGGAGGGCGACGAGCTGCTCTACCGCGAGCTGCGTGACCGCTTCGGCACCTACTTCGACGGCTCGATGGGTGCCGCGGCGCTGCAGAAGCGCCTGGAGTCCTTCGACCTCGAGGAGGAGGCCGAGAAGCTCCGCGAGATCATCCGCACCGGCAAGGGCCAGAAGAAGACCCGTGCCCTCAAGCGCCTGAAGGTCGTCTCCGCGTTCCTGCAGACGTCCAACAGCCCCAAGGGCATGGTCCTGGACTGCGTCCCGGTCATCCCGCCGGACCTGCGTCCGATGGTGCAGCTGGACGGTGGCCGCTTCGCGACCTCCGACCTGAACGACCTGTACCGCCGTGTCATCAACCGCAACAACCGCCTGAAGCGCCTTCTCGACCTCGGTGCGCCCGAGATCATCGTGAACAACGAGAAGCGCATGCTCCAGGAGGCCGTCGACGCGCTCTTCGACAACGGCCGTCGTGGTCGCCCGGTCACGGGCCCCGGCAACCGTCCGCTGAAGTCGCTGTCCGACATGCTCAAGGGCAAGCAGGGCCGCTTCCGTCAGAACCTGCTCGGTAAGCGAGTCGACTACTCGGCGCGTTCCGTCATCGTCGTCGGCCCGCAGCTGAAGCTGCACCAGTGCGGTCTGCCCAAGGCCATGGCGCTGGAGCTCTTCAAGCCGTTCGTGATGAAGCGCCTGGTCGACCTGAACCACGCGCAGAACATCAAGAGCGCCAAGCGCATGGTGGAGCGCGGCCGCACGGTCGTGTACGACGTCCTCGAAGAGGTCATCGCCGAGCACCCGGTCCTGCTGAACCGTGCTCCCACCCTGCACCGCCTCGGCATCCAGGCCTTCGAGCCGCAGCTGGTCGAGGGCAAGGCCATCCAGATCCACCCGCTCGTCTGCACCGCGTTCAACGCGGACTTCGACGGTGACCAGATGGCCGTGCACCTGCCGCTGTCCGCGGAGGCGCAGGCCGAGGCCCGCATCCTGATGCTGTCCTCGAACAACATCCTCAAGCCGGCCGACGGCCGTCCGGTGACGATGCCGACCCAGGACATGGTCCTCGGTCTGTTCTTCCTCACCACCGACGGCGAGATGCGTGACGTCAAGGGCGAGGGCCGCTCGTTCGCGTCCGTGGCCGAGGCGATCATGGCGTTCGACGCCGGCGAGCTCTCGCTGCAGTCGCGCGTGGACATCCGCTTCCCGGTGGGCACCATCCCGCCGCGCGGCTGGACCCCGCCGGCGCGTGAGGAGGGCGAGCCGGAGTGGCAGCAGGGTGACAGCTTCCGCCTGAACACCACGCTGGGCCGCGCGCTCTTCAACGAGCTGCTGCCCGAGGACTACCCGTTCGTCGACTACGAGGTCGGCAAGAAGCAGCTCTCCGAGATCGTCAACGACCTCGCCGAGCGCTACCCCAAGGTCATCGTGGCGGCGACGCTCGACAACCTGAAGGCGGCCGGCTTCTACTGGGCGACCCGTTCCGGCGTCACCGTCGCCATCTCCGACGTCGTCGTTCCCGAGGCGAAGAAGGAGATCGTCAAGGGCTACGAGGCGCAGGACGAGAAGGTCCAGAAGCAGTACGAGCGCGGTCTGATCACCAAGGACGAGCGCACGCAGGAGCTCATCGCGATCTGGACCAAGGCGACCAACGAGGTCGCCGAGGCGATGAACGAGAACTTCCCGAAGACCAACCCGATCTTCATGATGGTGAACTCGGGTGCACGAGGCAACATGATGCAGATGCGTCAGATTGCCGGTATGCGTGGTCTGGTGTCGAACGCGAAGAACGAGACCATCCCGCGGCCCATCAAGGCGTCGTTCCGTGAGGGTCTGTCCGTGCTGGAGTACTTCATCTCCACGCACGGTGCCCGTAAGGGTCTCGCGGACACCGCCCTTCGTACCGCCGACTCGGGTTACCTGACCCGTCGTCTGGTCGACGTCTCGCAGGACGTCATCATCCGCGAGGAGGACTGCGGCACCGACCGTGGCCTCAAGCTCCACATCGCGGAGGTCGACGCGGACGGCGTGCTGCGCAAGGCGAACGACGTCGAGACGTCCGTGTACGCGCGCTGCCTCGCCGAGGACATCGTGGTCGACGGCAAGGTGCTGGCCCCGGCCGGTACCGACCTCGGCGACGTGCTCATCGACGAGCTGGTCAAGCACGGTGTCGCGGAGGTCAAGACCCGCTCGGTCCTGACCTGTGAGTCCGCCGTCGGCACCTGCGCCATGTGCTACGGCCGTTCGCTGGCCACCGGCAAGCTGGTCGACATCGGTGAGGCGGTCGGCATCATCGCCGCCCAGTCCATCGGTGAGCCCGGTACCCAGCTGACGATGCGTACCTTCCACACCGGTGGTGTGGCCGGTGACGACATCACCCAGGGTCTGCCGCGTGTCGTCGAGCTCTTCGAGGCCCGTACCCCGAAGGGTGTCGCCCCGATCTCCGAGGCGAGCGGCCGCGTCCGCATCGAGGAGACCGAGAAGACCAAGAAGCTCGTCGTCACCCCGGACGACGGCAGCGACGAGACGGCCTACCCGATCTCGAAGCGTGCCAAGGTCCTGGTCAGCGAGGGCGAGCACGTCGAGGTGGGCCAGCAGCTCACCGTGGGTGCCACCAACCCGCACGACGTGCTGCGCATCCTGGGCCAGCGTGCCGTCCAGGTCCACCTGGTCGGCGAGGTCCAGAAGGTCTACAACTCGCAGGGTGTGTCGATCCACGACAAGCACATCGAGATCATCATCCGGCAGATGCTGCGCCGTGTGACGATCATCGAGTCCGGCGACGCCGAGCTGCTGCCCGGCGAGCTGGTCGAGCGCTCGAAGTTCGAGACCGAGAACCGTCGTGTGGTCCAGGAGGGCGGTCACCCGGCCTCCGGTCGTCCGCAGCTGATGGGTATCACCAAGGCCTCGCTGGCGACGGAGTCCTGGCTGTCGGCCGCCTCCTTCCAGGAGACGACCCGAGTCCTGACGGACGCGGCGATCAACGCCAAGTCCGACAGCCTCATCGGCCTCAAGGAGAACGTCATCATCGGTAAGCTCATCCCGGCCGGTACGGGCCTGTCCCGTTACCGCAACATCCGGGTCGAGCCGACCGAGGAGGCCAAGGCCGCGATGTACTCGGCCGTCGGCTACGACGACATCGACTACTCGCCGTTCGGCACCGGCTCCGGCCAGGCCGTTCCGCTGGAGGACTACGACTACGGTCCGTACAACCAGTAAGCGGGCAGCTTGAGCTGAAGGGCGGTCACTCCCTCGGGGGGTGGCCGCCCTTCGGCGTTCCCGGGGCGGCTCGGGCGCGCGGCTCGCGCAGGGTCCACGATCCGTCCGCCTCGATCCGCACCGCGCGGTGCCCGGGGGCGGCGAGGTGCAGCCGCGCCGCCCCCCGCCCGCCGGCCAGTGCGTGGTCCGTGCGCAGGTCCGACGTGAGCAGTCGGACGGCGAACCGGCCGCCGTCGTGGTGTTCGAACTCGAGCCCGCGGGAGTGGCCGTCCCGGAGGACCACCTCCGTGCCCCGCCCGTTCAGCGGCAGCTCCGGCTCCAGGCGCCGGGCCTCACCGGCCGGGCGCACCGCGATCCGCCACCGGGCGGATGCGTGGATGCTCACGGACAGCTCGCCGCCGGCCGGCGCGGGTACGACAACCCGGGCCCGGACGGGGGCCTTCAGGGACCGTCCCGAGACGAGCCTGTGCCGGCGGGCGCCGGACCGTCCCGGGACGGACACGGAGTAGGCGCAGGGCGCCGCCTCGAACACCAGCAGCGCCGGCCCGTCCCCCGATGGCCCGGCGAGCCGCAGCTCGGCGGAGCCGGTGCCGTGCGTCCAGGACACGTCGGTGGCGGCGAGGCGGGCCGTCTCCAGCCGTTCCAGAGCCGCGCGGCCGCGCTCCAGCAGTTCCGGGACGCGGCCGGGCGTGCTCCGCCGGGCCTCCTCGTACGCCTCCAGGGCGGTGCGGAAGTCCGCGAGGTCGTCGGGGTCGGCCGCCGGGCCGGGCGCGTACGGGTGCAGGCGCAGCAACTCGCCGTAGGACGTGACGGCCCGCTGGGCCGCCTTCTGCGCCGCTCCCGGCTCCGCCGCCCGCACCGGCCGGGGTGTGTCGGCCGCGCTCGGCAGCGGCGCCCGCCGCCGCGCCGTACCGGGCCGGGCCGAGAACCGGCGGGCGGCCAGCGCCGGTGCCACCACCAGGGACGCGAGCCACAGGCATGCCGACGCGCCCGGGGAGAGCAGGTTCCCGGCGGCGTACAGGAGCAGGAAGTTGATCAGCCCGCTGAGCAGCCCGTAGCGCAGGTACCTGACGGGCTGCGGGCGGCCGGACGCGCCCGGCGTCCGTCTGTGCCCGTCCCCGCCGGCCTCACGTGGTTCCCGCTCGCCCATGACCGCCCCCTCGGTTCCAGACCGCGGTTTTGAGCGTGCGCCCGGCCGGGCGGTGGTGTCAGTGGTCGATTCGGCTGTGTTTCGGCCGTTTCGGCTGCCGGATTCCGGCAACCAGGGAGGGGTGGAAGGGCCGAGGGGCTTGACAGCGCGGCCGACGTGGTAGGGGCGCGTCCCATTTGTTTTGACCACAGCGAATGAGGTAGGTACGCTCAGACCTTGTGCCTGGGGTGTGCCCTGGCTCTCGTGCGTGCCTTCAGACCGCATGGCGAGCCGTGAGCGGCCACCGTAATCTGTGCTCTTTTCGCCTTGCGGCGGGAGTCCGTCGGATTCGACACACCCGACCGCGTGGGTCGGAGACGTTCCAGGTTAGCTGTACCCATCGGCACACAGAAACCGGAGAAGTAGTGCCTACGATCCAGCAGCTGGTCCGCAAGGGCCGGCAGGACAAGGTCGAGAAGAACAAGACGCCCGCACTCGAGGGTTCCCCTCAGCGTCGTGGCGTCTGCACGCGTGTGTTCACGACCACCCCGAAGAAGCCGAACTCGGCCCTCCGCAAGGTCGCGCGTGTGCGTCTGACCAGCGGCATCGAGGTCACCGCTTACATTCCGGGTGAGGGACACAACCTGCAGGAGCACTCCATCGTGCTCGTGCGCGGCGGCCGTGTGAAGGACCTGCCGGGTGTTCGCTACAAGATCATCCGCGGCTCCCTCGACACCCAGGGTGTCAAGAACCGCAAGCAGGCCCGCAGCCGTTACGGCGCCAAGAAGGAGAAGTAAGAATGCCTCGTAAGGGCCCCGCCCCGAAGCGCCCGGTCATCATCGACCCGGTCTACGGTTCTCCTCTGGTGACCTCCCTGATCAACAAGGTGCTGCTGAACGGCAAGCGCTCCACCGCCGAGCGCATCGTCTACGGCGCCATGGAGGGCCTGCGCGAGAAGACCGGCAACGACCCGGTCATCACGCTGAAGCGCGCTCTCGAGAACATCAAGCCGACCCTTGAGGTCAAGTCCCGCCGTGTCGGTGGCGCCACCTACCAGGTCCCGGTCGAGGTCAAGCCCGGCCGTGCCAACACCCTGGCGCTGCGCTGGCTGGTCGGTTACTCCCGCGCCCGTCGCGAGAAGACCATGACCGAGCGTCTGCTCAACGAGCTTCTCGACGCTTCGAACGGCCTCGGTGCGGCCGTCAAGAAGCGCGAGGACACGCACAAGATGGCCGAGTCCAACAAGGCCTTCGCGCACTACCGCTGGTAGTCGCTACCCACATCGAGACCGAGAGAAGACTGAAGCCTTATGGCTACCACTTCACTTGACCTGGCCAAGGTCCGCAACATCGGGATCATGGCCCACATCGACGCGGGCAAGACGACCACCACCGAGCGGATCCTGTTCTACACCGGTGTGTCGTACAAGATCGGTGAGGTCCACGACGGCGCTGCCACCATGGACTGGATGGAGCAGGAGCAGGAGCGTGGCATCACGATCACCTCTGCTGCCACCACCTGCCACTGGCCGCTGGAGAACGTCGACCACACCATCAACATCATCGACACCCCGGGCCACGTCGACTTCACCGTCGAGGTGGAGCGCTCCCTGCGCGTGCTCGACGGTGCCGTGACGGTGTTCGACGGTGTCGCCGGCGTTGAGCCGCAGTCCGAGACCGTGTGGCGTCAGGCGGACCGCTACGGCGTTCCGCGTATCTGCTTCGTCAACAAGCTCGACCGGACCGGTGCCGAGTTCCACCGCTGCGTCGACATGATCAGCGACCGCCTGGGCGCGCAGCCGATCGTCATGCAGCTCCCGATCGGTGCCGAGGCCGACTTCAAGGGCGTCGTGGACCTGGTCCGCATGAAGGCGCTCGTGTGGTCCGCCGAGGCGACCAAGGGCGAGATGTACGACGTCGTCGACATCCCGGACACCCACACCGAGGCTGCCGAGGAGTACCGCGGCAAGCTGCTCGAGGCCGTGGCCGAGAACGACGAAGAGCTGATGGAGCTGTACCTGGAGGGCACCGAGCCCACCGAGGAGCAGCTGTACGCCGCGATCCGTCGTATCACCATCGCCTCCGGCAAGGGCAAGGGCACCACGGTCACCCCGGTGTTCTGCGGTACCGCGTTCAAGAACAAGGGCGTCCAGCCCCTGCTCGACGCGGTCGTGCGCTACCTGCCTTCCCCGGTCGACATCGAGGCCATCGAGGGCCACGACGTCAAGGACCCGGAGACGGTCGTCAAGCGCAAGCCGTCCGACGAGGAGCCGCTGTCGGCGCTGGCGTTCAAGATCATGAGCGACCCGCACCTCGGCAAGCTCACCTTCGTCCGGGTCTACTCGGGCCGCCTGGAGTCCGGCACCTCGGTGCTGAACTCCGTCAAGGGCAAGAAGGAGCGCATCGGCAAGATCTACCGCATGCACGCCAACAAGCGTGAGGAGATCGAGTCGGTGGGCGCCGGCGACATCGTCGCCGTCATGGGCCTGAAGCAGACCACCACCGGTGAGACGCTGTCCGACGACAAGAACCCGGTCATCCTGGAGTCCATGGACTTCCCGGCGCCGGTCATCCAGGTCGCCATCGAGCCCAAGTCGAAGGGCGACCAGGAGAAGCTGGGCGTCGCGATCCAGCGCCTGGCCGAGGAGGACCCGTCCTTCCAGGTCCACTCGGACGAGGAGACCGGCCAGACCATCATCGGTGGCATGGGCGAGCTGCACCTCGAGGTGCTGGTCGACCGTATGCGCCGTGAGTTCAAGGTCGAGGCCAACGTCGGCAAGCCGCAGGTGGCCTACCGCGAGACGATCCGCAAGGCCGTCGAGCGCGTCGACTACACCCACAAGAAGCAGACCGGTGGTACCGGTCAGTTCGCGAAGGTGCAGATCGGCATCGAGCCGCTCGAGGGTGGCGACACCTCGTACGAGTTCGTGAACAAGGTGACCGGTGGCCGTATCCCGAAGGAGTACATCCCTTCGGTGGACGCCGGTGCGCAGGAGGCCATGCAGTTCGGCATCCTCGCCGGTTACGAGATGACCGGTGTCCGCGTGATCCTGCACGACGGTGCCTACCACGAGGTCGACTCCTCCGAGCTCGCCTTCAAGATCGCCGGTTCGCAGGCCTTCAAGGAGGCCGCGCGCAAGGCCAGCCCCGTGCTGCTCGAGCCGATGATGGCCGTCGAGGTCACCACGCCCGAGGACTACATGGGTGAGGTCATCGGCGACATCAACTCCCGCCGTGGCCAGATCCAGGCCATGGAGGAGCGGGCCGGTGCCCGCGTCGTGAAGGGCCTCGTGCCCCTTTCGGAGATGTTCGGTTACGTCGGCGACCTGCGCAGCAAGACGTCCGGCCGTGCGAGCTACTCCATGCAGTTCGACTCCTACGCCGAGGTTCCGCGGAACGTCGCCGAGGAGATCATCGCGAAGGCCAAGGGCGAGTAACGCACCGCGTTCACACGCCGTAGGCTTGACTCCGGAGCCTCAAGGGGCAAACAGCCGTAAACCCGGATGTTTGCCCCCGGTTCCGGGCCTTTACAGCAAAGATCACCTGGCGCCGATGAAGTAAGGCGTACAGAACCACTCCACAGGAGGACCCCAGTGGCGAAGGCGAAGTTCGAGCGGACTAAGCCGCACGTCAACATCGGCACCATCGGTCACATCGACCACGGTAAGACGACCCTCACGGCCGCCATTACCAAGGTGCTGCACGACGCGTACCCGGACCTGAACGAGGCCACCCCGTTCGACAACATCGACAAGGCGCCCGAGGAGCGCCAGCGCGGTATCACCATCTCCATCGCGCACGTCGAGTACCAGACCGAGGCGCGTCACTACGCCCACGTCGACTGCCCGGGTCACGCGGACTACATCAAGAACATGATCACCGGTGCCGCCCAGATGGACGGCGCGATCCTGGTGGTCGCCGCGACCGACGGCCCGATGCCGCAGACCAAGGAGCACGTGCTCCTGGCTCGCCAGGTCGGCGTTCCGTACATCGTCGTCGCCCTGAACAAGGCCGACATGGTGGACGACGAGGAGATCCTGGAGCTCGTCGAGCTCGAGGTCCGTGAGCTCCTCACCGAGTACGAGTTCCCCGGCGACGACGTTCCGGTCGTCAAGGTCTCCGCTCTCAAGGCCCTCGAGGGCGAGAAGGAGTGGGTGGACTCCGTCCTCAACCTGATGAACGCCGTCGACGAGTCGATCCCGCAGCCGGAGCGCGACGTCGACAAGCCGTTCCTGATGCCGATCGAGGACGTCTTCACGATCACCGGTCGCGGTACGGTCGTCACCGGCCGTATCGAGCGTGGTGTCCTGAAGGTCAACGAGACCGTCGACATCATCGGCATCAAGCCGGAGAAGACCTCCACCACGGTCACCGGCATCGAGATGTTCCGCAAGCTGCTCGACGAGGGCCAGGCCGGTGAGAACGTCGGTCTGCTCCTCCGTGGCATCAAGCGCGAGGACGTCGAGCGCGGCCAGGTCATCATCAAGCCGGGTTCGGTCACGCCGCACACCGACTTCGAGGCCCAGGCCTACATCCTGTCGAAGGACGAGGGTGGCCGCCACACCCCGTTCTTCAACAACTACCGCCCGCAGTTCTACTTCCGCACGACGGACGTGACCGGCGTGGTGACCCTCCCCGAGGGCACCGAGATGGTCATGCCGGGTGACAACACCGAGATGACGGTGCAGCTCATCCAGCCCGTCGCCATGGAAGAGGGCCTGAAGTTCGCCATCCGCGAGGGTGGCCGCACGGTGGGCGCCGGCCAGGTCACCAAGATCGTCAAGTAAGTTCCGCTTGCTTGAGGGTCACCTGACCTGAGGTCTCTGACCTGAGGAGAGGCCCGTACGACTTCGGTCGTGCGGGCCTCTTCTCCATGCCGGCGGGGACACCGGGCGCGTGCACAAGCTTCCGCCGGTCACTCGTGGAGCGGCAGATCGTCCGTCGAGAATGGACCTGGCGGGGCGTGCACACCCGCACACTCTGATTGCCCTACCATCCGACATCGTGGCGATACAGAATCCGTACCCGTGGGGACCGCCGTATGGTGGCCCGCCGCCTCCTGCGGCGCACATCCCGGCGAAGGACCTCCGGCCTCGGCGCATCTGGTACCTGGTGGCCGCCTTGCTGGGGATCGTCCTGGCTGGTGTCGGCATCGTGTTCATCGTGGCGACGGTGAAGAACACGATCGACTCCATCGACACGGCCCGCAGCTTCTCCAGCGGTGACTCGCGGACGTTCAGTTTCGTCGAGGGACAGACCAAGGCGATCTACGTCTCCCAGTCCGGGCAGGGCCATGTCGACTGCCGGATCCCGGAGATGCGGTCCGGGTCGATGACGCAGCCGGACAGCACCTTCCGCATCACCCTCGGCTCCCGCACCTGGGACCGCGTCTTCGAGGTGAAGCCCGGCAGCACCGGTGACTACACGCTCACCTGCACCTCCGAACTGCCGGCCGAGTTCGCGCTGGGAGACAAGCCCGACGCGGGGTCCACGATCGGCGGCATCGCCGCGGCGATCGGCTGCTTCATCGCCGCGTTCGCCACGACCGCGACCATCGTCATCGTCACCGCCGTCCGCCGCGGCCGCCACCGCCGACGGCTGGCCGCCGCGTGGGCCCCTGCGCCGCAGTGGGGTCCACCGCCTGCCGGGCCGGTGTCCTGACGCGGTTCGTCACCCGGCCGCACTGAGAGCGGCCGGCCGCCGGCTCACCCGCCCAGGTGGGTGATCTGCAGGACATGGACGCGCTCGCTGCGCACGACGATCTGGTACGTGAATATCCCGCCGGGAACGATGACGTCTCCGCCCCGACCTCGCCGCCCGTCGTCCGGGACGGTTGTGGTACGGGAGCGCGGACATGCTGTGCCGCCTTTGTGGTCAGTGGGTGGGCGAGTGGCTGGGGCCGGAGCCGGGCCGAGATCCCGCGGGGCTCGCGGCCGTGGCACGGCAGTCCCGGCACAGACCTCCGGGCTCGGGTCCGCGGAAGGCGCGGTCGCAGCCGTCGCAGTTCCGCAGGGGACGCTGGACGGGTCGTGGGGCGGTCAGGTCTCGGAAGGGGGCTGGGGGCGGGAGCCGGACTGTGAGGCGGTGGGCCAGCAGAGCTGCTGGGCGGCGTACGCCCTCGGGTGGCAGGTCGGCGGTCAGGGCGCGGCGGACCGCGGTCGGGGACACGTCGTGCAGCAGCCAGGTGGCGACGCCGGGGGCCAGGTGGGCGGCGTCGCAGGCGGAGAGGAGGAGGCGGGGGTCCTCGCGGTGGAGAGTGGCGAGGAGATCCGTGGCCTGCTCGAGGAGGGTGGGAGAGGGGTACGCCGGCTGGGGGACCGGGGGAAGCGGGTGCCGCTTCTTGCGGGGTTCGTGGGGCGTGTCGCGCCTTGCGGGGGGTTCCTCGGGGGCCGCCGTCGGCTTGGTGGGAGCAGCGGCGGGTGCGTGCCGGCGTACGGCGGCCTGTGGCTGGTTGCAGGAGATCGTGCGGGTGACGATGCGCCCGCCAGGGATGCGGGTGCGTTCGCGGCGCAGGTAGCCGTGGGCTTCCAGCTCACGCAGGGCGGCGGCGATGCGGGTCGCGCCCTCGGGGAAGCGGGCGGCGAGGGTCTTGATGTCGACGCGGGCGCCGGGCGGCAGCGACTGGATGTGCACACCGAGCCCGATGGCGAGCCCCGACAGCTCCGGGTGCTGGGCCAGGTGGTTGCCGATCACCGTGAACCGTGAGGTGTGGCGGGTGTGCTCGTGGACGAGCCCCCCGGAGGGCGTGGCGTGTGTGGCTCGGTTCCGCTGGATCGGGTGCTTGTTGGCGGCAACGCGGGACTGGGCGTGCGGGGGCACGCTAGGGTTTTCTACGTCCATCAGGAAGAGCTACCTTCCTCGGTGGTCAGGCCCTCGCACGGGATCGCTACTCCCGGCGGGGGCCGTCGCATGTCTGCGGTGTGTTGCGCTGAGCGTAGGACAGACAACCCGCCTCAAATCCAGCTGAGTTGGGCATGTTCACCCGCGCGGGTGAGTTTGCGCCGGGGGCGGGAGGGGTGGGGTTTGGTGGGGGTCTTTTCACCCTGGTTTTCTTCCTTGGGAAAGACCGCCCGTGGCACCGGAGCGCGAGCCTCCGGGTTCCGGCGCCCGAACGGTGACCTCGGCCCAGACGGTCTTGCGCGGAGTCCGGCCCGCCGAGACGCCCCAGCGGTCGGCCAACGCGTCCACGACGACCAGCCCCCGTCCCGACTCGCCCTCGGCGGACGGGGGTTGGATCCGGGGCGTACGGTCACCGCGCGTGTCGGTCACCTCGATGCGAAGCGTCTCGCCGACGACGTAGAGCGTGAGCCGGAAGCTCCTTCCGGGCACCCTGCCATGGGTCGCGGCGTTGGCCGCCAGCTCGGCCACGATGTGCTGCGCCGTCTCGAACGGCAGCCCCCAGGTGCGGAGTTGCTCGGTCGCGAGCAGTCGGGCCAGTCGGGCGCCGCGGCGCGTGGGGGACAGGAGGACCGTGAAGTTCGGGATGGGGTGGGTGAGTTCGGCCGGAGACTCACGGGTTTCGGCGGTTTCTTGATTCACGTCACTCAGCGTGGCCGACCTTGCTTCCATGGGCGGGTGACAACGCCTTCACGTACGGTGACTGTCCCCGCTTTGTCTCGGCTGTCTCGGCTGTCTCGGGCGTTGTACGGGTACGGGTGCGCGTCGGAGGAGGGGTCATGGGCGACGGTGTGGACGAGGCGGGCTGGGACGTCGAGCCGGGGGACGAGATCGAGCCGGTGGTGCAAGCGGTGGGGCGGCTGCTCAAGGTGTGCCGGGAGGCGGCCGGCATGAGCGTGTCCGAGCTGGCCACTGCGCTGGGCTACGGCGAGGACATGATCCGCAAGATCGAGCGCGGGGCGCGGATTCCCCGGCCGGAGTCGCTGGACAGGGCGGACCGGATCCTGAAGGCGCAGGGACATCTGCGGGCGTTCATGGAGGACATGCGGAAGGCCCGGTACCCGAAGAAGGTGCGCGAGCTGGCGGAGCTGGAGGGGCGGGCGGTGGAGATGCTGGCGTACGGCAACCACAACATCCATGGCCTCCTGCAGACGCCGGAGTATGCGCGAACGTTGTTCGAGATGACGCAGCCCGCACTTACCGAAGACGTCGTGGAGCGAGAGACGGCTGCACGGATGGCTCGAAAGGCTGTCTTCGAGCGAGAGCCGGCCCCGACGCTCAGCTTCGTCCAGGAACAGGTGACGCTCGAACGTCCCTACGGTGGGAAGATGGTGCTGCGCCGACAGCTCGAACACCTCCTGGAGGTAACGCAGTTGCGGAACGTCACGCTCCAGGTGATGCCGACCGACCGGGAGGAGCACGCCGGATCACAGGGCCCGATCCAGGTCCTGAAATTCGCTGACGGCACGGCGATCGGACGTTCCGAAGGCGCGTTCAACGGGCGCCCGGTCTCAAGCCCCAAGGATCTCCGGATCCTCGAACTGCGCTATGGCATGATCCGGGCGCAGGCTCTCACGCCGCGGGAGTCGCAGGCCTTCATCGAGCGAACGCTGGGGAGACTATGAGCACCGCCGAACTCCACTGGTTCAAGAGTAGCTACAGCGACAGTGGCGAACCCGGCTCCTGCCTCGAAGTCGCCCCCACCCCCACCACCATCCACATCCGCGACTCCAAGAACACCGACGGTCCCCGGCTCGCCGTCGCCCCCGCCACCTGGACCGCCTTCGTCGCGTACACCGCTGAACGCTGACAGGCCCGCGCCGACCCAACTTCCCTGTGGGGCAACGGCATTTGCTACGGTGACGCGGTCACGCCAGATCGGCATACGGGGGTTGTCATCGTGGCAGGAAGTGGCGGCGAACACGCCGTTGGAATGCGGCTCAACCAGTACCCGGCGGACCCGGGCGGCGGCGGATCGCCGGGTGGCGGCGGCCCCGACCTCGCGTCCTCTCCCGCCGAGAAGAAGGCCGCGGCGAACACGCTCCACAACGACATCGAGCCGGGCACCAAGAAGGCGGGGGCCTGGGCGGACGACGAGACGAGCGCGGTGGTGAAGGCGTTCGACGCGAAGGACGGGCACGGCTGGCTCACGTCCGGCGCCGTGAGCAAGGCGCACAAGACCTGGGGCGAACAGGTCCAGAACCTGGTGAACCAGTTGTCGGGTGACGAATCGGCGCTCCGGGCCGACACCACGCTGCTGTCCGGGACGGACGTCGGAGTGGGCGACAACGCGCGCAAGGTGTCGGTGTTCGACACCTACTCGTCGCCACCGGCGCACTGACGCACAGCAGAGCCCACTCGTACGCCACTGCATTCAACGGGGACCCCATGCCGACGTACCACGAGATACTGACGACAGACCTGTCCACGCTCACCACGGCCGCCACGCGTTGGGCCGGCATGGCGACGGAGCTCGGCAAGCAGGAGACCGCCTACCGGCGGGACGTACACGGCATCACCCTGCGCCCGACCTGGGCCGGTGAGAGCCAGCAGGCCGCCAACGCCCGCTTCGGAATCCGGCTCACGGAGTTCCAGAACGCCCAGACCGAGGCCAAGGCCATCGCCTCCCTCCTGCGCGATGCGCACACCCAGTTCGTGGACCTGCGCAAGAAGCTGGAGTCGGCGCGGGACGACGCGATCGCCAAGGGCATGAAGGTGTCGGACCAGGGCGTGGTCTCGTACGACACCGGAAAGCTCAGCCAGGGGGACCGTCAGGCGCTCGCCCACGACCCCGACTACCAGGAGAGCATCCGCACGTCGGTCGCCTCCTGGCAGGCGCGCATCGACCAGTGCGTGAAGGACGTGGCGGACGCCGACAAGGGGGTCGAGGTCGCCTTCACCGCCGTCGTGAAGGGTCCCGAAACGGGCCTCGGCAAGGCCCCCGACTTCAACGGCAAGGCCCAGGGCGACATCGAGAAGTACGAGGCCGACGAGGGCAAGGACATCGCGCAGCGCGTCAACTCCGGTAAGGCCTCGGCGGCCGACTACAAGGAGCTGCAGCGCCTCTTCCACGACAACTCCGGCGACAGGGCGTTCAGCCAGACCCTGCTGGACGAACTGGGCGCCAAGGGCACGCTGCAGCTCTCCAACAGCCTCGACGGCCTCGCCTACCACGACGACAAGCAGCACAGCGGGCAGTACCTGGACATCCAGAAGGGCCTCGCCGACACGCTGGCGACCGCGACCCAGGACCCGCAGTCGTCCTTCTACAAGAAGTTCCGCTCGGACATGCAGAAGGCCGGAACCGAGCAGTTCAAGGTCGACGGCCTCAGCCCCATCCCGGACGAGAAGGTCCGCGGCTACCAGAGCCTCGTCACCCTGATGCAGCAGGGGCACGGCTACAACGGGCAGTTCCTGGAGGACACCGCCGACGACATCCGGCACGCGGAGGAGTCGTACGTACCCAAGGGGGACAACCCGAGCGAGTCCATCTGGGGCCTGCGGGACAAGTTCAGCGGCAAGGACCGGGGCTGGTTCGCCAACGACCCGCTCGACGGTGTGCTCGGCATCATGTCGCACGACCCGAAGACGAGCACCGACTACCTGGACCCGGCCCACAACGACAACCTGCAGTACCTGCTCCACGGCCGGGACTGGAACACGGTCGTGGACCACTTCGCGACCCCGCCCGGCGGTACGACGGTCGGCATCCCCGTCATGGGGGAGGACGGCGACGTACGCAAGGGCTTCGGCGCGGCCCTGGAAGCCGCGACGACCGGCCAGGCCCCCGGCGGGTACCACCCGATCGGCGAGCACAGTGAGCCGCAGGCCCGCATCCTCCAGCAGACGATCAACACGCTGTACACCGACAAGCACGCCCAGAACCTGCCGACGAACCTCGTCCAGCCGCTGGCCCACATCATGACGTCGTACACGGCCGACACCCACGAGACCTACGCGGAGTCGTCGTCGAAGTACGACATCGACTGGGACAGCCCGGGTTCCGTCTGGAGCGACAAGGACGGCGCGCACATGGCCGTGGGGCACCAGCGACTCGCCGCCGTCATGCGCGGCATCGCCAACGACCCGGAGGCCTTCGGGCACCTCTACGGGGCCGAGCAGCAGTACTCGCACCATGTCCTGGACACGATCCCGCCGGACGCCGGCGACAAGACGATCCGGGACCGCATCGTGGAGTCGTCGCGTGCCATGGGCGCCTATGACGGCATCCGGTCGGACATCATCTACGACGAGCGGTTCAAGAAGACGCAGTGGGCCGCCGACTTCAACCACGGCCTCGGCACGTCCCTCAGCACGGCGCTGATGTTCAATCCCGTCAAGGACCTCAGCCCCGTGGGGGACCTCAGCCAGAGGACGCTCGACGTGTGGGCGTACGAGTCGAACAAGGAGCACGTGGCAGAGGCGAACCTCGCCGCGACCGAGCAGAACGCCAAGACCTACGACGCCGGCCAGCACGACGTCGAGAAGCTGGTCAGGTCGTGGGCGGACAGCCGTGGTCACGCCGTCGACAGCGACTGGACGAAGTACTACGTCCATGCCGGTCAGGACGACTACGCGCACGGACGTGACCGGACCCTGAGCACGCTGCGCGCCGACCGCTGACCGGCGCGCGACGCCCTCCGACGGAATGAGCACGATGCAGACGAAATCCGGGTTCCGACGCGTACACGCCGGCTGGTACGCAGGGGCCGTCCTGCTGGTTCTGGCTCTGGTGGGAGCCGTGCTCTACGGCACCGGGACCTTCGGTTCCGCGGGCGATGAAGGCTCACTGGACCGCGCGTGCGACGGCTCCCTGGCCCAGGACGGCCTCAGCGCGGCGCTGCACTCGTCACACCTGAGCGCCGACGGCGAGGGCGACAGTGACTACCTGGCCGCCTGCCGTGTCCGCAACCGGGAATCCGGGCCGCAGGGCAGTTCCCTGGAACTGAAGCTGCGGTGGAGCACTGCGAAGGCCCCTTCCGCCGCGCTCACCTGGTACAACGCGGACTACGACGGAGTGCGGGAGCAGGCGGCGCCCCTCGGCCACGGCTGGTCCGGTGTCGTCAGGTACGCGGGCGGGACGTACCAGGTCATGGCGGCGCTGGACTGCGTCAACCAGAAGGGCAGGGCCCTGGTCGCCTACGGTGACCTGCTCGGCACGTCGAACGGCACGACCCTGACCGGTCTCGGCCGGGTGACCACCGAGACCGCCGCGAAGGCGGCCGAGCGGCACGGCTGCCAGGTGAAGGCCGGCGAGCGGCTCACCGGGCTGTCCACCGCCCGGCTGGGTGCGCCCGGCACGGCGAAGCCGCTGTCGCAGGCTCAGGGATCGTGCGCCGCGCTGCGTGGAACGGACGCGGCACGCAACGGCACGCCCGACGTCATGGAGTACCCGGCGGACCCGGACGCCCCGCAGACCAACTGCTACCTGGTCACGAAGGCGAAGAAGCCCGGCTACGGCCTCTACGCCTATTACGGCGCCGCCGCCAAGGACTTCCTGACCAGCGAGGGCGATCAGCTCAAGGCGGGCTACGGACCCAAGCACGGCGACCGTGACTACGCCTGGGCCACCGCGACGTGCCCGCGGTCGGCGCAGCAGGCGGTGTTCGTGCTGTACCACCTGCACGACGGGGACACCGACACCTACCCGGTCCCGCACTACTCCGCCTCGTTCGCCCGCGACGCCCTGCAGGCCTTCGCCGGCCACGAGGCGAAGCAGCGCGGCTGCGCCGGTGTACGGATGACCGGCCGGTCGTGAAGCCGGTCCGGCGGGGCACCCCCGGGGAGGCCCACGCCCCCGGTTTGACCTACGTCACCCCCGGGGTATTCTCTCCGGCCCGATTGGCGTCGTCCCCGCCCCATATGGCAGACTGTCCGAGTTGCTCGGTCGAGTGTTGATGCTGCGCGCCTCCCGCCGGGAGGACCGGAAGCGAGTCCCACAGTACTCGTCGCCCTAACTGCCTGATGGCAGCACTGGGGCGGACGTACGGGAATCTTCCGGGAAGTGTGGTGCGGCACTGGCCAGGCGCCCGGTGAACCTCTTTCCCACGGCAAGGGATGTTCGAACAAGGGACATCTGTGTCAGCGGGAGTGCGACACGCCCGACCGCGTGGGTCGGCGAATGTCGGGGGAACACCTGGTTCCAGAGCTGTAGAGAGACAGGACTACTGAGTAGCCATGGCGGGACAGAAGATCCGCATCCGGCTCAAGGCCTACGACCACGAGGTCATCGACTCCTCGGCGAAGAAGATCGTCGAGACGGTGACCCGCACTGGTGCGTCGGTCGCGGGCCCGGTGCCGCTGCCCACTGAGAAGAACGTGTACTGCGTCATCAAGTCGCCGCACAAGTACAAGGACTCGCGCGAGCACTTCGAGATGCGCACGCACAAGCGCCTGATCGACATTCTCGACCCGACCCCCAAGACCGTTGACTCTCTGATGCGACTCGACCTGCCGGCCGGTGTCGACATCGAGATCAAGCTCTGAGGCTGGTGGGCTGAGAATGGCTAAGCAGATCAAGGGCATCCTGGGCGAGAAGCTCGGCATGACGCAGGTGTGGGACGAGAACAACCGTGTTGTTCCGGTCACCGTCGTCAAGGCCGGCCCGAACGTCGTCACCCAGGTCCGTACGAATGACGTGGACGGCTACGAGTCCGTTCAGATCGCCTTCGGCGAGATCGACCCGCGCAAGGTGAACAAGCCCCTCAAGGGTCACTTCGCCAAGGCCGACGTCACCCCCCGTCGTCACCTCGTCGAGATCCGCACCGCGGACGCCTCCGAGTACACGCTGGGCCAGGAGATCACCGCTGAGGTGTTCGAGGCCGGCGTGAAGGTCGACGTGACCGGCAAGAGCAAGGGCAAGGGCTTCGCCGGTGTCATGAAGCGCCACAACTTCCGTGGCCTCGGCGCCGGACACGGCACCCAGCGCAAGCACCGCTCGCCCGGTTCCATCGGTGGCTGCGCCACCCCGGGCCGCGTGTTCAAGGGCCTCCGCATGGCGGGTCGCATGGGCAACGAGCGGGTCACCACCCAGAACCTGACCGTCCACGCCGTTGACGCGGAGAAGGGTCTGCTGCTCATCAAGGGCGCGGTTCCCGGTCCGAACGGCGGCCTCGTCCTGGTCCGCACCGCGGCCAAGGGGGCCTGAGGTAACCGATGAGCACTGTTGACATCCTTTCGCCGGCGGGCGACAAGGCCGGTTCCGTCGAGCTCCCCGCGGAGATCTTCGACGCCAAGGTCAGCGTTCCGCTGATCCACCAGGTCGTCGTCGCGCAGCTGGCCGCTGCCCGTCAGGGCACGCACAAGACGAAGACCCGTGGCGAGGTCCGTGGTGGTGGCAAGAAGCCTTACCGCCAGAAGGGCACCGGTCGCGCCCGTCAGGGTTCGACCCGCGCGCCGCAGTTCGCCGGTGGTGGCGTCGTGCACGGTCCCGTGCCGCGCGACTACTCGCAGCGCACCCCGAAGAAGATGAAGGCCGCCGCCCTGCGCGGTGCCCTCACCGACCGGGCGCGTCACAACCGCATCCACGTCGTCTCCGGCGTGGTCGAGGGCGAGACCCCCAGCACCAAGGCCGCCAAGTCGCTGTTCGGCAAGATCTCGGAGCGCAAGAACCTGCTCCTGGTCGTCGACCGCGCCGACGAGGCCGCGTGGCTGTCCGCCCGCAACCTGCCCCAGGTCCACATCCTGGAGCCGGGCCAGCTGAACACGTACGACGTTCTCGTCTCGGACGACGTGGTCTTCACCCAGGCCGCTTTCGAGTCCTTCGTCGCCGGCCCGAAGGCCAACGACACCGAAGGGAGCGAGGTCTGATGGCCATCCGTCACCCCGCTATCGCCTCGAAGGCCGCCAAGGCCGCCAAGGCCGCGCGCGTCGCCAAGGCGCGCCGTCACGCCGCCGAGGGCAAGAACACCGTCGAGACCCCGCTGAGCAAGTCGTACACGGACCCCCGTGACGTCCTGCTGAAGCCGGTCGTCTCCGAGAAGAGCTACGCGCTCCTCGACGAGAACAAGTACACGTTCATCGTCGACCCGAACGCCAACAAGACCCAGATCAAGCAGGCCGTCCAGGCGGTCTTCTCGGTCAAGGTCACCGGGGTCAACACGATCAACCGCCAGGGCAAGCGCAAGCGGACCCGCACCGGCTTCGGCCAGCGCGCGGGCACCAAGCGCGCGATCGTGACCCTCGCCGAGGGCGACCGTATCGACATCTTCGGCGGTCCGACCGCCTAAGGGCGGTCCGGATCGTCCGATATCGGACGAGGACTGAGAAATGGGAATCCGCAAGTACAAGCCGACTACGCCGGGCCGTCGTGGCGCCAGCGTCGCCGACTTCGTCGAGGTCACGCGGTCCACGCCGGAGAAGTCGCTGGTCCGTCCCCTGCACAGCAAGGGCGGCCGTAACAACGCCGGTCGTGTGACCGTTCGCCACCAGGGTGGCGGACACAAGCGCGCCTACCGAGTGATCGACTTCCGTCGTCACGACAAGGACGGCGTGCCGGCGAAGGTCGCGCACATCGAGTACGACCCCAACCGCACCGCGCGCATCGCGCTGCTGCACTACGCGGACGGCGAGAAGCGCTACATCCTCGCCCCGCGCAACCTGCAGCAGGGCGACACCGTGGAGAACGGTCCCGGGGCCGACATCAAGCCGGGCAACAACCTGGCCCTCCGCAACATCCCGGTCGGTACCACGATCCACGCGATCGAGCTCCGTCCCGGTGGCGGTGCCAAGTTCGCCCGCTCCGCCGGTGCCTCCGTGCAGCTGCTCGCGAAGGAGGGCTCGATGGCCCACCTCCGCATGCCGTCCGGCGAGATCCGTCTCGTCGACGTCCGCTGCCGCGCCACCGTCGGTGAGGTCGGCAACGCCGAGCAGAGCAACATCAACTGGGGTAAGGCCGGCCGTAAGCGGTGGCTGGGCGTTCGCCCGACCGTCCGTGGTGTCGTGATGAACCCGGTTGACCACCCGCACGGTGGTGGTGAGGGCCGGACCTCCGGTGGTCGCCACCCTGTGTCCCCGTGGGGCAAGAAGGAAGGCCGTACTCGTTCGCCCAAGAAGGCGTCGAACAAGTACATCGTCCGCCGCCGCAAGACGAACAAGAAGCGCTAAGGACGGGTTGAGATGCCTCGTAGCCTGAAGAAGGGGCCCTTCGTCGACGACCACCTGATCAAGAAGGTGGACGCCCAGAACGAAGCCGGCACCAAGAACGTCATCAAGACCTGGTCCCGTCGCTCCATGATCGTCCCGGCCATGCTGGGCCACACGCTCGCGGTGCACAACGGCAAGACCCACATCCCGGTGTTCGTCACCGAGTCGATGGTCGGCCACAAGCTCGGCGAGTTCTCGCCGACGCGCACCTTCCGGGGCCACGTCAAGGAAGACCGGAAGTCGAAGCGCCGCTAGTAGCGGATCGCATTCAGACACGTAAGTAACTGAAGGGACAACCATGGAAGCCAGGGCCCAGGCGCGGTACATCCGCGTCACGCCCATGAAGGCCCGCCGCGTGGTGGACCTCATCCGTGGCATGGACGCCACGGAGGCCCAGGCTGTTCTGCGATTCGCTCCGCAGGCAGCCTCCGTGCCGGTCGGCAAGGTGCTCGACAGCGCCATCGCCAACGCCGCGCACAACTACGACCACACCGACGCCGACAGCCTCTACATCTCCGAGGCGTACGTCGACGAGGGTCCGACCCTGAAGCGGTTCCGTCCGCGTGCCCAGGGCCGTGCCTACCGGATCCGCAAGCGGACCAGCCACATCACCGTGGTCGTCAGCAGCAAGGAAGGAACCCGGTAATGGGCCAGAAGGTAAACCCGCACGGGTTCCGGCTCGGTGTCACGACCGACTTCAAGTCGCGTTGGTACGCCGACAAGCTGTACAAGGACTACGTCAAGGAAGACGTCGCCATCCGTCGGATGATGACGTCCGGCATGGAGCGCGCCGGCATCTCGAAGGTTGAGATCGAGCGCACCCGTGACCGCGTGCGTGTGGACATCCACACCGCTCGTCCGGGCATCGTCATCGGCCGCCGTGGCGCCGAGGCCGACCGCATCCGCGGTGACCTCGAGAAGCTCACGGGCAAGCAGGTCCAGCTGAACATCCTCGAGGTCAAGAACCCCGAGACCGACGCTCAGCTGGTTGCCCAGGCCGTCGCCGAGCAGCTCTCCTCCCGCGTCTCCTTCCGTCGGGCCATGCGCAAGAGCATGCAGTCCGCCATGAAGGCCGGCGCCAAGGGCATCAAGATCCAGTGCGGTGGCCGCCTCGGCGGCGCCGAGATGTCCCGCTCGGAGTTCTACCGCGAGGGCCGCGTGCCCCTGCACACGCTCCGCGCGAACGTGGACTACGGCTTCTTCGAGGCCAAGACGACCTTCGGCCGCATCGGTGTGAAGGTCTGGATCTACAAGGGCGACGTGAAGAACATCGCCGAGGTCCGCGCCGAGAACGCTGCCGCCCGTGCGGGTAACCGCCCGGCCCGCGGTGGCGCCGACCGCCCGGCCCGTGGTGGCCGCGGTGGCGAGCGGCGCGGTCGCAAGCCGCAGCAGGCTGCCGGCGCCGAGGCCCCCAAGGCCGAGGCTCCCGCCGCCGCTCCGGCTGAGAGCACCGGAACGGAGGCCTGACCGTCATGCTGATCCCCCGTAGGGTCAAGCACCGCAAGCAGCACCACCCGAAGCGCAACGGTATGTCCAAGGGTGGAACGCAGGTTGCGTTCGGCGAGTACGGCATCCAGGCGCTGACCCCGGCCTACGTGACGAACCGCCAGATCGAGGCGGCTCGTATCGCGATGACCCGTCACATCAAGCGTGGCGGCAAGGTCTGGATCAACATCTACCCGGACCGTCCCCTCACCAAGAAGCCTGCCGAGACCCGCATGGGTTCCGGTAAGGGTTCTCCGGAGTGGTGGATCGCGAACGTGAAGCCCGGACGTGTGATGTTCGAGCTGTCGTACCCCAACGAGAAGATCGCCCGTGAGGCGCTGACCCGTGCGGCCCACAAGCTGCCGATGAAGTGCCGGATCGTCAAGCGCGAGGCAGGTGAAGCGTGATGTCGGCCGGTACCAAGGCGTCCGAGCTGCGCGAGCTGGGCAACGAGGAGCTTCTGGCGAAGCTCCGCGAGGCCAAGGAAGAGCTGTTCAACCTCCGCTTCCAGGCGGCGACGGGTCAGCTCGAGAACCACGGCCGTCTCAAGGCGGTCCGCAAGGACATCGCCCGGATCTACACCCTCATGCGTGAGCGTGAGCTCGGCATCGAGACGGTGGAGAACGCCTGATGAGCGAGAAGAACGTGACTGAGAACACTGAGGCGCGCGGTTTCCGCAAGACCCGTGAGGGCCTCGTCGTCAGCGACAAGATGGACAAGACCGTCGTCGTCGCCGTCGAGGACCGCGTCAAGCACGCGCTGTACGGCAAGGTCATCCGCCGTACCAACAAGCTCAAGGCGCACGACGAGCAGAACGCCGCGGGTGTCGGCGACCGCGTCCTCCTCATGGAGACCCGGCCGCTGTCCGCGACGAAGCGTTGGCGCGTCGTCGAGATCCTCGAGAAGGCCAAGTAGTCCCTGCGGGGCTCCGACCCCGAGGACAAGTTCCGCCTACTCGGCGGGTGGGCGCGTGAACCACTTGCGCGCCCACCCGCCGGGGACCGGCTGAGCTGCGAAGACGCACACGTGAAAGCGTGAGTCGTTCGACGCGGCTCTTCCGATAGGCAAGCAATTCCTGCGTGGCACCCCTCGCAGGACAGTTCCGCCAGGCTCTCCGGTCCAACCCCCGGAGGGAACCGGCAGACAAACAGGAGATAGACGTGATCCAGCAGGAGTCGCGACTGCGTGTCGCCGACAACACTGGTGCGAAGGAGATCCTTTGCATCCGTGTGCTCGGTGGCTCCGGTCGCCGCTACGCGGGCATCGGTGACGTCATCGTCGCCACCGTCAAGGACGCGATCCCCGGTGGCAACGTGAAGAAGGGTGACGTCGTCAAGGCGGTCATCGTTCGCACCGTCAAGGAGCGCCGCCGTCCGGACGGCTCGTACATCCGCTTCGACGAGAACGCCGCCGTCATTCTGAAGAACGACGGCGACCCTCGCGGCACCCGCATCTTCGGCCCGGTCGGCCGTGAGCTGCGCGAGAAGAAGTTCATGAAGATCATCTCGCTCGCGCCGGAGGTGCTGTAAGCATGAAGATCAAGAAGGGCGACCTGGTCCAGGTCATCACCGGCAAGGACAAGGGCAAGCAGGGCAAGGTCATCGCGGCCTACCCCCGCGAGGACCGCGTCCTGGTCGAGGGTGTCAACCGGGTCAAGAAGCACACCAAGGCCGGCCCGACCGCTCGCGGTTCCCAGGCCGGCGGCATCGTGACCACCGAGGCCCCGATCCACGTGTCCAACGTTCAGCTGGTCGTGGAGAAGGACGGTCAGAAGGTCGTCACGCGTGTCGGCTACCGCTTCGACGAAGAGGGCAACAAGATCCGCGTTGCCAAGCGGACGGGTGAGGACATCTGATGGCTACCACCACCACTCCGCGTCTGAAGCAGAAGTACCGCGAGGAGATCGCGGGCAAGCTGCGTGACGAGTTCAAGTACGAGAACGTCATGCAGGTTCCCGGCCTCGTCAAGATCGTGGTCAACATGGGTGTCGGCGACGCCGCCCGTGACTCGAAGCTGATCGAGGGCGCGATCCGCGACCTGACCACCATCACCGGTCAGAAGCCGGCCGTCACCAAGGCCCGCAAGTCCATCGCGCAGTTCAAGCTGCGTGAGGGCCAGCCGATCGGTGCCCACGTCACGCTCCGTGGCGACCGCATGTGGGAGTTCCTGGACCGCACCCTGTCGCTCGCGCTGCCGCGCATCCGCGACTTCCGCGGCCTGTCCCCCAAGCAGTTCGACGGCCGTGGCAACTACACCTTCGGTCTCACGGAGCAGGTCATGTTCCACGAGATCGACCAGGACAAGATCGACCGCGTCCGGGGTATGGACATCACCGTGGTCACCACGGCGACCAACGACGCTGAGGGCCGCGCGCTCCTTCGTCACCTCGGCTTCCCGTTCAAGGAGGCGTGAGCGAGATGGCGAAGAAGGCTCTGATCGCTAAGGCTGCTCGCAAGCCCAAGTTCGGTGTGCGTGGCTACACCCGCTGCCAGCGCTGCGGCCGTCCGCACTCCGTGTACCGCAAGTTCGGCCTGTGCCGCGTGTGCCTTCGTGAGATGGCTCACCGTGGCGAGCTGCCGGGCGTGACCAAGAGCTCCTGGTAATCCCCCTTTTAGGGATTCCTGAAGCTCTCGGTAAGCAATGGGCGTGTCAGGTGCCCTGCCCTTCATGGCTTAGGCTTGGAGGGTTGGGCGCCTGACGGCAGCCCGTACGACTTACTACGCCGTAGGTCCACCGCGCCGCACCCGTCCCGTCTCGGATCGGGGAGAGGGATGGCGCACCAGGAAACCCCGGCGAGAGAGGCCGAAGGCCAATTCATGACCATGACTGATCCGATCGCAGACATGCTGACGCGTCTGCGGAACGCGAACTCGGCGTACCACGACTCCGTGACGATGCCGGCGTCCAAGATCAAGTCGCACATCGCGGAGATCCTCCAGCAGGAGGGCTTCATCACGGGCTGGAAGGTCGAGGACGCCGAGGTCGGCAAGAACCTCGTTCTCGAGCTGAAGTTCGGCCCGAACCGTGAGCGCTCCATCGCGGGCATCAAGCGGATCTCCAAGCCCGGTCTCCGGGTGTACGCGAAGTCCACCAACCTGCCGAAGGTGCTCGGCGGCCTCGGCGTGGCGATCATCTCCACGTCGCACGGGCTCCTCACCGACAAGCAGGCCGGCAAGAAGGGCGTGGGTGGGGAAGTCCTCGCCTACGTCTGGTAGCAGAAGGGAACGGAGGAAACAGCTATGTCGCGCATCGGCAAGCTCCCCATCGCGGTTCCCGCCGGCGTGGACGTCACCATCGACGGCCGTACGGTCTCGGTCAAGGGCCCCAAGGGCTCGCTGACCCACACCGTCGCGGCTCCGATCGACATCGCTAAGGGCGAGGACGGCACCCTGCAGGTGACCCGCCCGAACGACGAGCGTCAGAGCAAGGCCCTGCACGGCCTCTCCCGCACGCTGGTGGCGAACATGATCACCGGCGTGACCCAGGGTTACGTGAAGAAGCTCGAGATCAGCGGTGTCGGTTACCGAGTGACCGCCAAGGGTTCGAACCTGGAGTTCGCTCTCGGTTACAGCCACCCGATCGTCGTCGAGGCCCCCGAGGGCATCTCCTTCAAGGTGGAGACCCCGACCCGTTTCTCGGTCGAGGGCATCGACAAGCAGAAGGTCGGCGAGGTTGCGGCCAACATCCGCAAGCTGCGCAAGCCCGACCCGTACAAGGCCAAGGGCGTCAAGTACGAGGGCGAAGTCATCCGCCGCAAGGTCGGAAAGGCGGGTAAGTAAGCCATGGCATACGGGCAGAAGATCCTCAAGGGCGACGCCTACAAGCGCGCCGCGATCAAGCGCCGTCACATCCGGATCCGCAAGAACCTTTCCGGTACGGCGGAGCGTCCCCGTCTGGTCGTGACCCGCTCCAACCGCCACATCGTGGCGCAGGTGATCGACGACCTGAAGGGCCACACCCTGGCGTCGGCGTCCACTCTGGACAGCTCGATCCGCGGTGGCGAGGGCGACAAGTCCGCGCAGGCCAAGCAGGTCGGCGCCCTGGTCGCCGAGCGTGCCAAGGCCGCCGGTGTCGAGGCCGTCGTGTTCGACCGTGGTGGCAACCAGTACGCCGGGCGCATCGCCGCCCTGGCGGACGCCGCCCGCGAGGCCGGGCTCAGGTTCTGAGCCGCCGTAGCTAGCGGAAAAGAGAGAGGTAAATCCAATGGCTGGACCCCAGCGCCGCGGTGGCGGTGCCGGTGGCGGCGAGCGGCGGGACCGGAAGGGCCGTGACGGCGGCGCTGCTGCCGCCGAGAAGACCGCGTACGTTGAGCGCGTCGTCGCGATCAACCGCGTCGCCAAGGTTGTGAAGGGTGGTCGTCGCTTCAGCTTCACCGCGCTGGTCGTGGTGGGCGACGGTGACGGCACCGTGGGTGTCGGATACGGCAAGGCCAAGGAGGTGCCGGCCGCCATCGCCAAGGGCGTTGAGGAGGCCAAGAAGCACTTCTTCAAGGTCCCCCGGATCCAGGGCACCATCCCGCACCCGATCCAGGGTGAGAAGGCTGCCGGCGTCGTGCTGCTCAAGCCCGCGTCCCCCGGTACCGGTGTTATCGCCGGTGGCCCGGTGCGCGCCGTGCTCGAGTGCGCCGGTATCCACGACGTGCTGTCGAAGTCGCTCGGCTCCGACAACGCGATCAACATCGTGCACGCGACCGTGGAGGCCCTGAAGGGCCTGCAGCGTCCCGAGGAGATCGCGGCCCGCCGTGGTCTGCCGCTCGAGGACGTCGCTCCCGCGGCTCTCCTCCGTGCGCGTGCCGGGGCGGGTGCGTAATCATGGCGCAGCTCAAGATCACGCAGGTCAAGTCCTACATCGGCAGCAAGCAGAACCACCGTGACACCCTGCGGTCGCTTGGTCTCAAGGGGATCAACACCGTGGTCGTCAAGGAGGACCGCCCCGAGTTCCGCGGCATGGTGCACACCGTCCGCCACCTCGTGACGGTCGAGGAGGTCGACTGATCATGGCGGAGCAGAACCCGCTGAAGATCCACAACCTCCGTCCCGCCCCGGGCGCCAAGACCGCCAAGACCCGTGTGGGTCGTGGTGAGGCGTCGAAGGGTAAGACGGCCGGTCGTGGTACCAAGGGCACCAAGGCCCGCTACCAGGTTCCGGAGCGCTTCGAGGGTGGCCAGATGCCGCTGCACATGCGCCTCCCGAAGCTGAAGGGCTTCAAGAACCCGTTCAAGACCGAGTACCAGGTCGTGAACCTCGACAAGCTGGCCGCGCTCTACCCCGAGGGTGGCGAGGTCACCGTCGAGGGTCTGGTGGCCAAGGGCGCCGTTCGCAAGAACGCGCTCGTCAAGGTCCTCGGCCAGGGCGAGGTCACCGTGGCGCTGCAGGTGACGGTCGACGCCGTCTCCGGCTCCGCCAAGGAGAAGATCACCGCCGCCGGCGGTACGGTCACCGAGCTGGTCTGAGTTCCTCAGGTCCCTCGATGACGTGAACGATCCCGACCGGGGATACTCCACAAAAGGGGTATCCCCGGTTGGTCGTTCCAGGAGCGGTGCTCTCGCCGGTAAGGTGGCCAGCACTGCCTACTTTCATCGGGTGCTTCCCATGGGGCACCCTGAGCGGCAGTTGACCGTTAGTAATTCGTCTGTATCCGTCGAACCTCAAGACCGTCACCCTTGACGCAGTTGCGCGGGGGTCGCAGGAGGCACCGTGCTCACCGCGTTCGCCCGGGCGTTCAAGACGCCCGACCTGCGCAAGAAGCTGCTCTTCACGCTGGCCATCATCGTGGTCTACCGGGTCGGTACCCACATTCCGATCCCCGGCGTCAACTACAAGGCCGTCCAGCAGTGTGTGACCGAGGCACAGGGCAACCAGGGCCTGTTCGGTCTCGTGAACATGTTCAGCGGCGGTGCGCTGCTGCAGATCACGGTCTTCGCGCTCGGCATCATGCCGTACATCACGGCCAGCATCATCCTTCAGCTGCTGACCGTGGTCATCCCGCGCCTGGAGGCCCTGAAGAAGGAGGGCCAGGCGGGTACGGCGAAGATCACGCAGTACACCCGGTACCTGACCGTCGCCCTCGCCATCCTCCAGGGCACCGGCCTGGTCGCCACGGCGCGCAGCGGCGCGCTCTTCAACGGCTGCTCGGTCGCCACGAGCATCGTCCCGGACCAGGCGATCTTCACGACGATCACGATGGTCGTCTGCATGACCGCCGGTACGGCCGTCGTGATGTGGCTCGGTGAGCTGATCACCGACCGCGGCATCGGCAACGGCATGTCGATCCTGATGTTCATCTCGATCGCCGCGACCTTCCCGTCCGCGCTGTGGGCCATCAAGAAGCAGGGCACCCTGGCCGGCGGCTGGATCGAGTTCGGCACGGTCATCCTGGTGGGCCTGGTCATGGTCGGGCTCGTCGTCTTCGTCGAGCAGGCCCAGCGCCGCATCCCGGTGCAGTACGCGAAGCGCATGATCGGCCGTCGTTCCTACGGTGGTACGTCCACCTACATCCCGCTCAAGGTGAACCAGGCGGGTGTGATTCCCGTCATCTTCGCCTCCTCGCTGCTCTACATCCCGGCGCTCGTGGCGCAGTTCGCGGGAGGCAGGTCGGGCTGGAAGGACTGGATCCAGCAGAACCTGACCAAGGGCGACCACCCGATTTACATCACGGCGTACTTTTTGCTCATCGTCTTCTTCGCGTTCTTCTACGTGGCGATCTCCTTCAACCCCGAGGAAGTCGCCGACAACATGAAGAAGTATGGTGGCTTCATCCCGGGCATCCGGGCTGGCCGACCGACCGCTGAGTACCTCAGCTACGTGCTCAACCGGATCACCTGGCCGGGTTCGCTGTATCTGGGTCTGATCGCTCTCGTGCCGACAATGGCGTTGGTGGGCTTCGGGGCAAGCCAGAACTTCCCGTTCGGCGGTACCAGCATCCTGATCATCGTGGGTGTCGGTCTCGAGACGGTGAAGCAAATCGAGAGCCAGCTCCAGCAGCGCAATTACGAAGGGTTCCTCCGCTGATGCGTATCGTCCTCGTCGGGCCGCCGGGTGCCGGTAAGGGAACGCAAGCCGTCCGCCTCGCCGAGAAGCTGTCGATCCCGCACATCTCCACGGGCGACCTGTTCCGGGCCAACATCAGCCAGCAGACCGAGCTGGGCAAGCTCGCGAAGTCCTACATGGACGCCGGCAACCTCGTCCCGGACGAGGTCACCATCGCCATGGCCAAGGACCGCATGGAGAAGCCGGACGCCGAGAAGGGCTTCCTGCTGGACGGCTTCCCGCGCAACGTGTCGCAGGCCGAGGCGCTGGACGAGCTCCTGGAGACCGAGGACATCAAGCTGGACGCCGTCCTGGACCTGGAGGTCCCGGAGGACGAGGTCGTCAAGCGGATCGCCGGCCGGCGGATCTGCCGCAACGAGTCGTCGCACGTCTTCCACGTGACGTACAGCCCGCCGAAGAAGGAGGGCGTGTGCGACGTCTGCGGCGGTGAGCTGTACCAGCGCGACGACGACTCCGAGGACACCGTCCGCAAGCGGCTCGAGGTCTACCACACGCAGACCGAGCCGATCATCGACTACTACAAGGCGCAGGGCCTGGTCGTGACGATCTCCGCCCTGGGCCCCGTGGACGAGATCACGCAGCGGGCCCTCGAGGCCCTCAAGCGCGAGAAGGCCGAGAGCTAGGATCCCGGCTCCTGCGGCCGCGGTGCCCTCCCCGGGGCGCCGCGGCCGTACTGTTGTACAGATACCCCAGCCGACGTGAGTGACGGAGAGCGCAGGCCCCCATGGTGCAGATCAAGTCCCCCGAGCAGATCGCGAAGATGCGTGCGGCGGGCCTGGTCGTAGCCGCCATTCACGCGGCCACCCGCGACGCCGCGGTGCCCGGAGCCTCCACCAAGGACCTGGACGAGGTCGCCCGCAAGGTGCTGGCCGAGCACGGCGCCAAGTCGAACTTCCTGGGCTACGGCGGGTTTCCCGCGACCATCTGCACCTCCGTGAACGACGTCGTCGTCCACGGCATCCCCTCCGACGACGTCGTCCTGAAGGACGGCGACATCATCTCCATCGACTGCGGCGCGATCGTCGACGGCTGGCACGGTGACGCCGCCTACACGGCCTTCGTGGGCTCCGGTCACGCCCCGGAGCTGATCGAGCTCTCCCGGGTGACGGAGGAGTCGATGTGGGCCGGCATCGCCGCCATGAAGCAGGGCAACCGGCTGGTCGACGTCTCCCGCGCGATCGAGACGTACATCCGCCGCCAGCCGAAGCCGGGCGGCGGCAAGTACGGGATCATCGAGGACTACGGCGGCCACGGCATCGGCACCGAGATGCACATGGACCCGCACCTGCTGAACTACGTCGACCGCCGCCGCGGCAAGGGCCCCAAGCTGGTGCCCGGCTTCTGCCTGGCGATCGAGCCGATGGTCTCCCTCGGCACCCCGCGCACCGAGGTCCTGTCGGACGACTGGACGGTCATCACGACGGACGGCACCTGGTCCTCGCACTGGGAGCACTCGGTGGCCCTGACGGCGGAGGGGCCCCTGGTCCTCACCGCCCCCGACGGCGGCAAGGCGAAGCTGGCGGAGTACGGCATCACGGCCGCGCCGGACCCTCTCGCGTGACCACGGCCCTGGCCGGGACCGCCGGTCGGAGGCCGGCGCAGCCGCTCGAAGCCTGGGAGGCGCGCTGGGCGCCGAGCCCGCGAGAGCGGCGTCGAGGACGGGTCGGCGGAGGGGCGAAGCCGGCGGAGTACGGCATCACGGCCGCGCCGGACCCGCTCGCATAGTGATCTCCCTCGTGGGGCAGACTCTCTCGATTCGCCTTTCCCGGTAGGCCGACGTAGACTGACTCGTCGGCTCTCGTGCGCCCTCATGCCTTCAAGCCTGAGAGTGAGACGGGATCCGATCAAGGTAGTCGATTCGAAGGGCGAAGCGTGGCCAAGAAGCAAGGTGCCATCGAGATCGAGGGCACTGTCGTCGAGTCTCTGCCGAACGCCATGTTCAAGGTCGAGCTCCAGAACGGCCACCAGGTCCTGGCACACATCAGCGGCAAGATGCGTATGCACTACATCCGCATCCTCCCTGACGACCGGGTCGTGGTGGAGCTGTCTCCTTACGACCTGACGCGTGGCCGGATCGTCTACCGGTACAAGTAGATCTTGCCCGCATCCCGCTGAACGGCGGGGTGGTGGCACTGACCCGGAGAACCTCAATCCCATGAAGGTCAAGCCGAGCGTCAAGAAGATCTGCGACAAGTGCAGGGTGATCCGCCGTCACGGCCGGGTCATGGTCATCTGCGAGAACCCGCGCCACAAGCAGCGCCAGGGCTGACGCACGACCTACCCTCTGCACCTCTATCGCAGAGTTTCGCGCGACGCGAGCTGAATATGTTCATACGCAGAACCCGAGCCATCCAGCTCGACACCCCCGGTTCGGAGGCCGGGGACCCGGTTCGTACCTCGTACGGCGGCCGGGAGCCGGTTCTGCGGAAGACCTCCGAAGATCACCAGGAGCCATTGAATGGCACGCGTTTCCGGTGTTGACATCCCGCGCGAAAAGCGCGTGGAGGTCGCCCTCACCTACGTGTTCGGCATCGGCCGGACCCTCTCGAAGGAGACGCTGGCTGCGACCGGCGTCGACCCGAACACCCGCGTTCGTGACCTGACCGAAGAGCAGCTGGTCGCGATCCGCGAGTACGTCGACAACAACATCAAGACCGAGGGTGACCTCCGTCGCGAGATCCAGGCCGACATCCGCCGCAAGGTCGAGATCGGCTGCTACCAGGGTCTCCGTCACCGTCGCGGTCTGCCCGTCCGCGGTCAGCGCACCAGCACCAACGCCCGTACCCGCAAGGGCCCGCGTCGCGCCATCGCCGGCAAGAAGAAGCCGGGCAAGAAGTAGTCCGCAGCGGACACCTGTCCACGGTCTTCGCTGTAGGACCGACCACCTCCCGTAGGAGTTAGTAGATGCCCCCCAAGGGACGTCAGGGCGCTGCCAAGAAGGTGCGCCGCAAGGAAAAGAAGAACGTCGCTCACGGCCACGCGCACATCAAGAGCACGTTCAACAACACGATCGTCTCCATCACGGACCCGTCGGGCAACGTGATCTCCTGGGCCTCCGCCGGCCACGTCGGCTTCAAGGGCTCCCGGAAGTCCACGCCGTTCGCCGCGCAGATGGCCGCCGAGTCGGCTGCCCGCCGCGCTCAGGAGCACGGCATGCGCAAGGTCGACGTGTTCGTGAAGGGCCCGGGTTCCGGTCGTGAGACCGCGATCCGCTCCCTGCAGGCCACGGGCCTCGAGGTCGGCTCCATCCAGGACGTCACCCCGACCCCGCACAACGGCTGCCGCCCGCCGAAGCGTCGTCGCGTCTGACGCTTCTCACGGTCGCTGGTCCGGGCGGTACGGCTCCCTGGGGTCGTGCCGCCCGTACCCTTGCAGTACCCGCACTTTTCACCGGGTGCGGTTTCTGTCGGACGTCAAATAGCGGGCGTCCACGAAAGAAGGATCTGATCCACACATGCTGATCGCTCAGCGTCCCTCGTTGACCGAAGAGGTCGTCGACGAGTTCCGCTCCCGGTTCGTGATCGAGCCGCTGGAGCCGGGCTTCGGCTACACCCTCGGCAACTCTCTCCGTCGT
>NZ_JBEZMO010000038.1:0-61756 GCF_040652655.1 Streptomyces sp. NPDC048191 | reverse complement strand
GTTCAGGCTCCTGCCCGGCGGGCGTCAGATACGGCGCCCGCCGTGACCGACCTTGGACCCGTCACCTGGCCACCTGCCCGGATCAGGACCCAGCGGCTCGTGCTCCGAAGAGTCCGAGGCCCGGGATCGTGCGTAGTCGTTCGTCGGCGGCGTGCTTATTCCGCCAGATGACGTAGCGGCGGATCACGCTGCCCTGCTCCTTGTGGGTGGCTTGGTCGGTGCCGTCCAGGGCGAAGTAGCGCAGGGCGGTGAACTGGGCCTCGATGCGGTTCGGCCACGAACTGTTGGTCGGGGTGTAGGCGAATTGGACGTTGTTGGCCGCGGCCCACTCGCCGAGCCGGGTGTCCTTCTTCGTGCTCAGGTGCGGAGAGAAGTTGTCCAGGACGATCGCGATGCGGACGTTGGGCGGGTAGAGGCTGCGCAGGTAACGGCAGAACTCCAGGAACCTCGTACGGTGCTTTCTCGGCTTGATGTGGCCGTAAAGCTGGTCTTTGCCCAGGTCGTAGGCGGCGAACAGGTGGCGGACCCCGTGTGGGCGGGTCTAGGTCGCCCGCGGGCGCGGCTCGCGGTGGGGGGTCTTGTGCTTCCCGCCATGCTCGGCCCACTGCCGCTCGGGGGTGGGGCTGGAGGTTGAGCGGCCCGAACTCGTCAGCGCGTAAGACCACTTCGGGTTCGCCGTCCTCGGGTATGACCTCGCCGTCGGCGATCGCGTAGAGATGCTCGACGCGGGCCTTCTTGGCCGCGTAGTTGGGATCTCGAGAGGTCTTCCAAGTCTTTATGGGTTGAAATGAGGCGCCCTCAGTGAGGGACAGACCGCCAGCAGCAGCCCCCGAGGTAAGGCACAACGAACCCTCCGCGTCCCTGAGCACATCGACTCCTCAGGTAAGGCTGTGATGCTCGAGCACATCCGCATCGGTGACGGTGCTCCTCCTGCGCCGCGACTGCACTATCTCGACGACACCAACAGGAGCGGTCAGCTCGTCATCGGATTCTTCGGCGACCATCGATACAACGCCGGGACCAATTGAATCTGGCGTACAGCCCGACTCGTCTGCCGCCACCAGCGGTTTCGCCTCGGAAAGGGTCCCTGAATTGCGGCGGAGGCACTATCCGCCCTTTTGGCGCTTGCCGCATTAGGAGCCCGAAAGGCCTCGGACGGCACTGAGGTCTTTCAGTGTTCCCGCTCCAGTGTGAGGACGGCTGCTGCGATTGACGTCATTCGATTCGGGCTGCACCGCGCTCTGCGGAAGATCCGCCAGGACTTCAGACGGGCGACTCCACGCTCGACCGGGGTCCGCGCCATCGACAGCGCCCGGTTGACGGTCTGTTCGGTGAGGGTCAGTACCGGCACTGATGTAGGCGCGATCGGCCAGGATCGGCACGCCTTGGCGCTCGCAGATCCTCATGATCCGGTGGGCGCGTATCTCGGTCAGATCGTGGCAGCGTCCCGGCAGGGCAGGAGACAGCCACAGCACCTCGCCATCGGGGGTGACCACCTGCACGTTCACCCCGTGCCGACGGTGTTTGGCCGAGTAGTCGGCCCGGCCGTCACCGACAGGGTCGCACTCGGCCAGGCTGCCATCCCGCAGGACGAACTCGGGGTCCGCCTCACGCAGAGCACACAACAGACCCGGGGCACGGGCGGCCAGCAGCTCGATGACCGCGTTGGTGTAGGCATGCGCGATGTCGATCGAGATACCGAAGCCAGTGGCGATCGTGCGAAGGGCTCGTGCTTGCGCAGATACCCCAGAGCGACCAGGGCACGCTGGTGCGGTGGGAGCTTGCAGCGGCGGCCAGCCTCGCGGGTGACGATGAGTATGGTGACCCACTCGATGAGCGCATGAGGAGGGTCGAGTGCGACAGGATGAGGGACCAACAAGGCTCCTGTGCCGATGGGTTGATACTTCGAATACCTTCCTCAACGGCACGGGAACCTTGTGCGTTGTGGCCAAGGTCGCTGTCACCCGACCGGCGCCCTCACTGAAAGGCCTCAGTGACCCATGACGTTTCGGTGACTGGTGTCCGGCCCTTGCGGCCACTTCGTCCCGAGCGACGGCGCCGGTGGCCGGCGAACTGACCGCCCTGCACATAATTTGAAGGCACCAAGCGGTCCCCCATTGTGCCCTGAGACGTCATCAGTCAGCTTGTTGACACTACTTCACACTCAAATGCATGACTTGGGCGGAGCGGTCCCAGGCAAAGCATACGCAGTCAAGAATCTGCTCCTTCTCCGCCGGGCACGTTGATCCATTTGACGGTGGTCGGTCTCAGTGAGATGTTCATCAAGGAGGCGAGTGGGGTAACGCGTGGCTGCAGTGGACGTTCGACGTCCTGCCGTTCCGACGCCCACAGTGTCGCTTTAGCCACCGCGACTTCTCCCAGCATATCCGCCGTATTCGGAGGCGAATGGGCATGTCCCGTGGCGCAGATGCCAATCGAACCACTCGATTTGGAAAATCCGACGGAAAACCAGCTGTGATCAACTATGACGTGCCGCTTCCCGGGTTTCAGAGCGGCCGCAGATTCGTCCGTATGAATCTGGGACTCAGCGATCAGGACTTCACCCAGGCTGCGATAGATGCGGGTGAAGACATTGCTAAGGTGATCAGCCTGGAGAGCCGGCCCGGAGGAGCGACGTATACGTTCGATCCAGTAGCGGCGGCGGAACTGTTTAGACGGAAGCTCTATGAATCGGGAGCCACGGCTGCGGAACTGGCTGCGCTTGATGAGGCGGTCACCGTGCTTCGTGAGGGCGCCGCGGACGGCTCGATCGCTTCCGGTCGGGACGCAAGGCGGGCGATATGGCAGGTCACTGCGCAACAGGTGCTTGCCCGTACAGCAGCGGCGGGGGCGCCGACTGCTGCGGTGCTGGGCGACTCACGGCAAGTGCTCAGGATTGGGGTTCGACCGCCTGTTCCGCCGATCGACGGTGGGGCGGCGGGGCCAGGGACGCTGCCTCCAGCGCCAGCCCCCCATCCCGGGCCGGGGACAAGTCCCCAGCCTCAACCTCCTCCACTCATACCTGAACTACGCGATCTGTTCGCAGCCCTCGAGACCGGTGTTTTTTTGCTGCCACGAAAGTCATGGACAGGCCAGACGGAATTGGTCTCCGTCCGGGCAGCGGATGCGCCGATTCCAACACTTTTCCTGATCGAAGTCCACGCGATCAGTTCGCTTCCGGGAAACTTTGGACTCGGGCGGACAGTTCGAACGTTCACGTTGTTCCCGGGCGAGAGTTCTGATATCACCATCCGGAACTGGCGCACGGCACGACAGCAAGAGAGTCAAGCGTCGAGCATTGTGGACTCCTACAGTCAGGAGGCGGCAGACCGCTTCAACTCGCAGCTCAACAACGAGCAGAGTGATTCTGTTCTCGATGACACTGTCGAAAAATTCTCGTGGGATGCGCACGGTGGCGGAGGGATCGATTTTGGATTCTTCAGTGTCGGCGGGGGTGGCGGTGCCAGCGATACCACGGAGACGCACGCATCGCGTCAACAGTTCGCGAAACAGGTTTCGAACACGTTGATCGAGCACACGAATCAGGCAAACGACTCCCGCCAGATTACGGTGTCATCTACTGCGGAGAGCGTCGCAGAGACGGGAGACGAGGCACTCACTGTGCGGACCGTCCGCAATGTTAATATGCGTCGGACTCTCAATTTTGTCTTCCGTGAACTCAACCAAGAGTTTCGCACGCGAGTCCATTTGGTCGAGCTACGGGTGGGGTTCGACAACGGCAGGCTCGGCAGCTGGCAAGAGGCATCGCTATCCGGGTTGCGTCCTTTTCTCCGTTCTTTGATCGCTGACGGCAACCTGGTCCCGGTCATGCAGCAGATCCTGAAGCTTGCGTCGGTCGCATTTGATCACCAGGACCAGCCCGTCCCGGTGCTCGAGACACTTGGGTTCAGTCAGGACGGTCAAACCATGAACGTGAGCCCAGCAGCTATTGACCAAAACAGCGGCGAGTATCCACCTCCAGACGATACGTTCGTCTACCGATTCAAGGGCGGTCCCTTGGGGCAGCAAGATGGGAACCCTGTGGACGGGGTTGTCCTCGGCGATGAAACGGTCGCGCTGCGAACTGACAGCCTTATTGCCGAGGCTCTCTTGGGGCAGGTCGATGCTCTCGACTCGTACGCGCTGGAGAAGCAGGCGACGGACGCGAAGGCGTCGGAGCTGGAGAACAAGCGCAACGAGCTGGTCCAGCGAGCGCTGGACGGTATTCAGGATCCGAAGGAGCGTGCTGACGCCTATGCCGAGATTTATCGACCGCTTGAAGAGCTGGAGTTGAATCTCAATCGCCCCGGCTCCAATGGCGGTCTATAAGAGCCTCGTAGTGCACGTTGCATGATGAGGGGCGAAAGGTGGACGGTCAACGCATGCCGGAAACTCCCCAAGAGTCTCACCCTGACGAGACGTCGCCGGTAACCGTCTACACGGCCGAGGACTTCGAGCCCGAGGTGGTGGAGATTCCGGCACCGGTGATCTACAAGGCGGATGACTTTGATCCCGAAGTGGTCGAGATATCTCGCCCGTCAGCGCCACCACCAAGGCCTGGGCCAGAGCCTTTCTACGGCGATGTTCTGGACTATCCGGATGCGTCGGCATACGGCCAGGAATCCGCGACACCGTTAAGACTGCAGGCCACGCAGGGTGAAGAGGCCCAGAAATCGGTGCGGCGAAAACCAGTCGCGGTAGACGATAACGGGTCGGGCACTTTCCAAGGGGCGGATCAGCAGGGATCGCCGGTAACGGTCTACACGGCCGAGGACTTCGAGCCCGAGGTGGTGGAGATTCCGGCACCGGTGATCTACAAGGCGGATGACTTTGATCCCGAAGTGGTCGAGATATCTCGCCCGTCAACGCCACCAACAAGACGTGGAACAGTTCCCTTCTATGGCGATGTTCTGGGCTACCCGGATGTGCAGGCACACGTCCGGGAAACGGCGGCACCACTGAGGGTGCAGGGCGCGGCGCGGGAAAGCGCGGTGCAGGATGAGGAGGCGCGACGTCTGCTTCAGGAAGCCGTTCGCACTAAACTGCCGAAATTTCCCGAGAAGCCGCAACCGGAAGAGGAAACGTCTGAACTCGTCGAGTTGGCCAAGAATGCCTATCAGCTCGGCGAACTCGACCGATGGGAGGAAATCGGGGGAGCGCCAAGCGGCGGGACGATCTTTGTCCAAGGGGTACTCAAGGTAATGTCCGAGATGGGCAAGGCTCACGAAGAAGGTAATACTCTCGCCAAACGGAACGCCTATCGGTGGGGCTTCGCCAAGACGCTTGCCGCGCTGGCCGATGGAACGGATTGGACGCCTTCTCTGCCAGGCAATATCGAGGAGGGAACCCAGCAGCGCCTAGGTCGGAATCAGGCGATCCGGGCGATCGAAAAGCTGGCGAACAGTGCGGGCCAGGACGCCGTACGCGCCTTCCTGCGGAGGTATCAAGGCTCAGTTGGTTTCGTCCGCGCCTTGAACGACAAAGGCGGCTACCAGTCGACTCTTCCCGGTAAGACTCCAACTTTGGTCGACCTCATATCCATGGCGACGGCGTCCTGGGATGCCGGAGAGTTGGGTGAAGTCTGGGAGACTCCGGCACCGGTCGCTGGCGCAATCGGCGTGGGAACACTCTATATGCAGGGCTTGCTGAAAGTAATGGAGGAGATCGGCCGAGCTCACGAAGAGGGAGACGCCCTCTCGAAACGTAATTCCTATAAGTGGGGATTCGCTAGGACTCTCGCAGCGATCGCTGACGGGACTGACTGGACTCCTTCCCTTCCGGCAAACATCGAGGAGGGGCATCGCCAGCGAACCGGACGTAGTGACGCAATAGATTTCCTCAACGGATTCGCCGACAAGGCAGGAAGGGACGCAGTCCGTTCCTTCTTGCGCAAGTACCAAGGAGCAGGGGGTTTCGCTCATGCCTTGAACGACCTTGGTGGCTATGAATCCGCACGACCTGAGAAGGAGTAGCACACCAGCTAGAGACCTTGATCTTTCGGCCAAGTCCGCAGCTGGCGACCGGGCAGTCGGCACACCAGCGGGGCCCATCTCCCAGGGTCACCCAGTTCGCCACCCGTTTGCGGGCCGAGAAGATCGGGAATCGCCTCCGGCTCCTGCCCTCATCGAGCGGTCGGCTTCGCCGACGTGCTGCAACACTCCGGGCAACGCCGGCCCCTCCTACGTACTTCAGATGTGCTTCGGCCCACCGCCCTGCTTTGATATCCCGCGCCATGGCAGGCTCAATGCGCCAGATTACGTGGGGCATGAACCGCCACGCCCTGATGTAGCGTCAGTGCACAAGAGTCGCAACAGGCATGCTGGCCAGGACAAATGGCGGCGCATTGCTGAAGCAGTAACCGCAGCGTGCCCGGGGTGTTACAGCCGCATGGACCTCAGTTGGCACCTGAGATGTGGTGCGTCTTCGTTGTCAGTTGAGTGTTGTACGGTCTGCTCAACCACACTGATGAGGGTCTGATGGTCAAAGGATTAGGCGAGTTCAGATGGTGGTGGATCAATGCGACGAACCCTGAATGCGAGAAGTTCTTCCTGCACCACCCAAACAGCGGGACGGTGGACGCCAAGATTCTGCGGGTATGGCGAACACGGGCGAGGCGTGAGCGCACATTGAAGTGGCGAACCGGGTCTTTCCCAAGCCTGACTTGTACGCGACGTCTGAGTGCGTCCTCCCCGACCCGGACACCCCGGACAGCCTCAATTCCGGCTGTCCCGGAGTGTTGGCGCAGGTGAGAGACATAACCGGACAGCCGGACAGTGCGGAGACCCCCTGCACGGTCCATCGGACCCGGACAGTGAGCGCGTTCAGGGGAGCCGCTGACCGGGTGACGAGGCCGACGTCCGCAACGCACGAGGCTCCTGTGCCGTTGAGTAAGGTGTTCGACGTCTCAACTCATCAGCGCAGGAGCCTCGTTGGTTCCCTATCCTGCCGCACTCGACCTGCCTCACGCCCAGGTCGAGTGGGTAACCATGCTCATCGTCACCCGCGAGGGTGACCGCCAGTGCAAGCTCCCGCCTCAACAGCGTGCTCTCGTCGGCTTGATCTACCTTCGCCCGGCACGACCCACTCGCGCGGATCGCCGCTGGCTTCGGCATATCCGTCGGCACCGCCCACGCCTACGTGACGGCCCTCGTCGATCACCTGTCCCGCCGGGCGCCCGGCCTGCTGCGAGTCCTGCGGGAGGCCGATCCCGAGCACGTCCTGCTCGACGGGACCCTCACCGAGTGCGACCGGGTCGGCGACAGCCGGGCGGACTTCTCCCAGAAGCACCGCCGCCACGGCGTGAACGTGCAGGTCGTGGCCGATCCCACGGGCAAGCTGCTGTGGCTCTCGCCCGCACTGCCGGGCCGCACCCACGATCTGACCGCGGCCCGCACCCACCGCATCATCCGGATCTGCGAACGCCGAGGCGTTCCCGTCCTCGCCGACCGCGCCTACATCGGCGCCGGCCCCTGGGTGACCACGCCGATCAGACGGCTCCCGCACCAGGACCTCGACGCGACCCAACGGACGATCAACCGAGCCCTGTCAGCAGCGCGAGCCCCAGTCGAACGAAGCGTCGCGAGGCTGAAGTCCTGGCGCATCTTCCGCAGAGCCCGTTGCAGCCCCAACCGCCTGTCGTCAATCTCCGCCGCTGTCCTCACCCTGGAGCGTCAACGCTGAAAACGCTCAGTGTTCGGCGTGTGCCAGCGTCCGTAGGTGGCGGATCAGGGCGGCGGTGTCCGTGAGGTCGGTGAGCACGGTGGTCGCTCCGGCCTGTTTCAGTTCGTCTGTGCTGTGGACACCGGAGGCCACGGCGATCACGTGCGCGCCGGAGTCGAGGGCGGCCTGGACATCACGCGGGGTGTCGCCGATGAGGACCACGGGCGTCTCGGGCGGGGTGCCATAGGCGGCATGGACACGGCCTCGCGCGACGTCGACCAGATCTGCCCGGTCCGTCGCGTCCGCTCCGTACGCCCCGCACCCCAAATCGACCAGTCTGTCCAGCCCGAAGGCCCTGAGTTTGACGCGGGCATTGGCCTGGATGTTCCCGGTCAGGACTGAGGAGATCAGGCCGGGCTCGGCCGCCACTGTAGTGAGCGCCTCACGAACACCGGGAAGCGCTCGGCCACGACGGGCGAGATCAGCCTCCCGCGCTGCGCCGGCGGCTTCCAAGGCGGGCTGGATCAACGTCCACTCCGGTGGCTCCATACCGTGGTCCCGGAACATCCCCGCGAGGATCAGTCGGTCGGTCCGGCCCTCGGTGCGGGCCGGGAGGTCGGCGGCACGACCGGCGACGCCTTCGAACGCGGCAGCGTAGATCTCCTTGCTGACGCCGGAGTTCTCGATGAGGGTGTGGTCGATGTCCCAGAGCACGATCAGTGGCACCGGGCCAGCCTAGGCGTACGAACAGTTCTGGCCACAACCGTGTCCGGCGGGCTCATCACACTTGCGGCCTGCCGTCACAGTCCGGTTGGCTCGCCTGAGTGAACGAACGACTGCGCTCTGCGCTCGTGCAACGCGGCCTGACCGTGGAGGAGTTGGCCGAAGCCTGTGACGTGGACCCCAAGACCGCCAGCCGGTGGGTCGGTGGTCGGGTCCCCCACCGCCGGCACCGTTGGACGGTCGCGAACCTACTGAGCGTCGACGAGACATACCTGTGGCCGGAGAACGGCCAGGGAGCTCAACGGCCCGGTACGGCCCGCTCGGAACTCGTCGACACCTATGCCAACCGGGCGAGCGTCCCCCGTGATGTGTGGCTGTCCTTGCTCCTGGCGACCATGAAGCAGGTTGACGTACTCGTCTTCTCAGGGACCTTCTTCGCGCAGACGAACCCGCACATCGCGAGGATGCTCCAGGCAAGGGCGCAGGCAGGAGTTCGTGTCCGGCTGTGCTTCGGCGATCCGGAAGGGGAGGCGGTCCGTGTCAGGGGCAGGGAGGAGGGGATCGGAGACACGCTCGCGGCCAAGATCAAGGCGTCCCTCACGTACTACCGCGACCTCGTCGGCTACCCGGGCTGTGAGGTACGCCTTCACGACACGACGCTCTACAACTCGATCTTCCGATACGACGACCACCTCATGATCAACCCGCACATCTGGGGCCAGCCGGCCAGCGCCAACCCGCTACTCCAACTCCGTAACACCGACGGAGGGGAGTGGTTCCAGCGGTACAGCGATAGCTTCGAGGCCGTGTGGGAATCCGCGCGCCCCTGGGCGCCCGACAGTCAGGAGTAGCACCACCGTGGGCAGGACCGAGTACTACCACGACCCCAAGGCCCCCAAGGCCAACACCCTCATCCCCGCCAGCAACCTGCTCGTGGTCGACGACGAAGGCGCCATCCTCCTCCAGCGACGCCGCGACACCGGCCAGTGGGCCCTGCCCGGCGGAGCCCAGGACATCGGCGAGAGCCCGGCACAGTGTGCCGTTCGCGAGTGTGAGGAGGAGACCGGCATCGTCGCGGAGGTCACCGGCTTCCTCGGCGTCTACTCCAACCCGGACCACATCATCGAGTACACCGACGGCGAGATCCGGCAGCAGTACGAGGCCGTGTACATCGGCCGCCCCGTCGGCGGCAAGCCCACAGTCAACGACGAGGCCGACGGCGTGCGCTGGGTCCACCCGGACGACCTGCACACGCTGGACATCCACACGAGCATGCACGAGCAGATCGGCCACTACCTCACTGGAACCTACCCCTACCTCGGGTGACGGTTCGCATTCACAGCTTGACGTCGGCCTCGACCGCGGCCGCCCGCACCCGATCCACACTCGCGTGGATGTGCGGCGCGGCTCGGCGAATGAAACGCCCCACCACGCTGTCCTCGCCGTAGCGGTCCAAGATCTCGTGCAGCCGCTCATGGGAGGTCGTCCGCCGGCCGTCCGGCGTCGTGGTCATGTCGCAGTAGACCAGAGCGTCCACCAGGAGCGGATCACCCAGGAGGGGGAACTCGTCGGCCAGCTCGTCTCGTCGACCACGCTCCTCGGCTTCCAGCAGGGCGTACGAGTGGTTCGCGACCAAGCGGACAACCCTTTCCTCCGCCGTGTGCACGTCCCGGAGGTACCGTGCCCCGTCCAGCGGATGGAATCCGGTAGAGACAAGCGGGGGCGCATAGCCGATGTCATGTAGCACCGCAGCGGCCTCCAGAACCTCGGCGCTGTCACCGACCAGCGGCGCCAGCATCCGGGCGCAAGCGGCAACGCCCTGCGTGTGTGCCCACCTGCGCGGAAGGCTGCTGCTCAGCAGCTCCCCAGCCAGTCCATACGCCCAGTCAACGTTGGTCGTCCCCACATGGGGAGGATATGGCGGCAATGGCGACGGCGTCTTGGCCTTCCGTGATCGTGGGCAACCGTGAAGCGTGGACACTGCGGGAGTCACCGAAGCGCTTCTCGATTGCGGACGCGATCGTGGCGTCCGTATTCTTCCGGGCGACGCGTTGACGGAGACGAGTAGCCAGGGATCACGTGAGCCGAGAGAACCGCCGGCAGCTGGGAAGGCGGTCTCGCACCCCGAGGTGAAGACCCTCCCGAGCGCGGGGAGGAACGGCCCCGCTGGGTGGCCCCATGCCCCGCCGGCCGGCCCCCGTCACCGGGCCCGGAATGAGGCCGCCATCCTCGTGGCGGCGAAAGTGCGGTGGCACCGCGAGTTGCCCTCCTCGCCCGCACTCCCAAGGGATCATGGCACCGTCCTTTGGAGGACCGAAATGATCCGCAGCCGCGTACACATCTCCGACCTGCGAGAACACATCGGCCGTACCGTCACCGTCCGCGGATGGGTGAACAGCCTGCGCCTGATGAGCAAGGTCCAATTCGTCATCGTCCGGGACAACACCGGCCTGGTGCAGGTGACCCACAAGCGTGACGACGGGCCGCTTGAGGCCCAGCTCGAAGCCCTCACCCCAGAGTCCGCCATCAAGATCACCGGCCGTGTCGTGGGCGCCAAGGTCAAACTCGGCGGGCTGGAGATCATCCCAGAGGCCGTCGAGGTCCTGAACCAGGCCGCCGTCCCCCTGCCGATCGACGAACAGACTGGTATCGAACACCGGCTGGACTGGCGGTTCCTGGACGTGCGCCGCCGTCCCGCCGCCCAGCTGATGTTCGCTGTGCAGACCACCCTGGAGCAGGGCATGCGCGAGTACGCCTATGCGCAGGGTGCCACGGAGATGCACACTCCCAAGCTGATGGGCACCGCCTCGGAGTCCGGCGCGGAGGTCTTCGAGCTCGGCTACTTCGGCCGCAGCGCCTACCTGGCCCAGTCGCCCCAGTTCTACAAGCAGATGGCTATCTCGGCCGGCATTGAGAAGGTCTTCGAGATCGGCCCCGTCTTCCGCGCCGAGCCCTCGTTCACCTCCCGGCACGCCACCGAGTTCACCGGGATCGACGTCGAGCTGGCCTGGATCGACGGCGTCGAGGACGTCATGGCGTTCGAGGAACAGATGCTCGCCCACGCCATCACCAAGGTCACCGACACCCACGGCGCAGCCGTCCGGGAACAGTACGGCGTGGAGATCACCGTCCCTACGACGCCCTTCCCCCGTATCCCCATGGCCGAGGCGCACGACATCCTGCGCAAGAGCGGCTGGGACCCGGAAAGCGTCAAGGAGGACCTGGACCCGGAGGGCGAGCGACGCGTCGGCGCCCACATCCAGCAGGCCACGGGCCACGAGTTCGTGTTCGTCACGCACTACCCCGTGAGCATCCGGCCCTTCTACCACATGCGGCCGGCCGACGACCCGAGCCTGACCCTGAGCTTCGACCTGCTGTGGAGGGGCCTGGAGATCACCACCGGTGCCCAGCGCGAGCACCGCTACGAGGTGCTGCTGAGGCAAGCCGCCGAGAAAGGTATGAGTCCCGAGCCGCTGCGGGACTACCTCGACGCGTTCCGGTACGGATGCCCGCCCCACGGAGGCCTGGGCATGGGCCTGGGACGGGTACTGATGGTGCTGCTCGGCCTGGAGTCGATCCGCGAGGCCACCTTCCTCTTCCGCGGACCCAACCGGCTTACCCCGTAACCCGCTGCTGCATTTCGCCAGCCTCGTCGGGTTTCCTTTGCAGAGCCTCGTCCACTGAGAGCATGGACGGGTGAGTGTTCACCAACTGGGGCGCTGGGTGCCGGCTCGTCCAGAAGATCTGGCCGTGATGTTCGCCAAGGCCGCCTTCCCGTGGTGGATCGCCGGCGGGTATGCCATCGAATTGGCCGTCGGTCGCGAGCTACGCCCGCACGGCGATCTCGACGTCCTGGTCCTCCGCCGCGACCAAGTTCTCGTGCGAGACGTGCTGAGCGACTGGGACATGCACGTTGCGGACCCACCTGGCGTGGGGCGGCTGCGGCCCTGGCGTTCCGGAGAGGCGCTTGAACAGCCCCTCCACGACATCTGGTGTCGGCGCACGCCTGAGGCGCCCTGGTCAGTGCAGCTCATGCTGGACGAGGCCGAGGGCGCCCATTGGGTCTCGCGCCGCACCCGGCGGGTTCGGCTTCCGCTCGAGCGAATGGGGCGGACGAGCCCGACCGGCATCCCCTACCTGGCGCCGGAAGTGCAGCTCTTCTACAAGGCGAAGGCGACACGGGACAAGGACGAGACCGACTTCGAAGCGGTACTTCCCCTACTGGACGAACCACAACGCGTCTGGCTAGCGGACTCGATCGCGGTGATCGCCCCGGACCACCCCTGGCGGAGACGTCTTATGTCGGCAGGCCGAACCTGAGAGGTGGATCTCGCCCCGATGCCAGTTCCTGGGTACCAAACTCGTGAGTTCCTCGGGGCTACCGAACGACGCGGCTGTGCCCCACCGCCGAATCCCGGGCAGCCTGGTCTTCGGGGGGCGGCTGGTTCGGCAGGGCTGCTGCCACAGAGGGGGAGAAGTGCATGAGGTGCCCGGTGTGGGCGGGCTGCTCCAGCCGCGTGCTCGGGTGGGCTGCCAGGTACTCGCGGAAGGCCCTGGTCTCGCCGGGGAAGACCCCGTAGTTGTCCACGATCACGATGCCGCCCGGGGACACCAGAGGAACGAGTTCGGTGAGGCAGGTGACGGCTGGCTCGTAGAGGTCGGTGTCGATCACGAGCAGGGAGATGGCGAGTTCGGGATGGTCGGCGACGTACTGGGGGACTGTCTCGCAGACGTCGCCCGGGACCAGCGTCGTGTTCGCTTCGAGTCCGCGGCCGCGTCGGCCCAGGGTCTCCTGGAGCTGGTCCGCTCCGATGCAGTCGAGGCCGGCGACCTGCTGGATGTGGTCGACGATGCGTTGGTCGGGTTCGGCGCGGCTACTGGGGAACTCCCCGAACGTATCGAAGCCGATGAGGGACCGGGTGTGCTCGGTTTCCAGCAGGTGCCGCAGCATCGCCCACATGGTGAACGATCCCCCGCGGAAGACGCCGCACTCGACGATCGCACCGGGGACTGGGCGGATCCGCTGGTAGATGTCGTAGAGCGCGAGCATCTTGCCGATACGGCTGGGACCACAGGTCAGGAGAAAGTCCTGTTCGTGCTGGAACGCTGCGGCCGAATCGGGAAGGTCGATCATGTTGTTCCCTCCTGGGTGAGTGGCTTGGCGGTGGTGCTGGCTCCGGCCCGGCGCGCTGCGGCCGTGAGCAGGTCGATCTGCTCGTCGTCGAACAGACCGAAGGGCATGCCAAGGGCGCACACGACGTGGTCGACCCCGAGGTTCTCCCACGCGGTGAGCCGGTTGTGCACCTCGTCCGGAGTACCGATCAGCCCCCGGCTGCGCCACGTGTCGAAGGGGAGACCGTCGAGGTGGCCGCCTGGCACCCAACGGCGCAGCTTGGTCCATCGCTGGTAGAGATCGGCTTCGTCGGTTCCGATGACGGTGGTGAGCCCGACTGAACGGAGGATCGGGGCGCTCGTCCGTTGCGACGGCTGTGCCGCGTTCAGCCGGGCCAGGCACCGTCGGTAGTCGGCAGGGGTGGGGTTCCAGGCCAGGTTCCAGCCGTCGGCCACGCGTGCGGCGACGCCCAGAATGCCGCTGCGTTTGCCCCCTACCCACACCGGTGGTGACGTGGGACCCAGCTCGGTACGGATCAGGGCGGCGGTCCGTTCCACGCTGGCGAGCCGGTCGGCGGCTGCGGGAAACGGACGGCCCGCCGCCGTGAATTCGGCGGGGTTCCAGCCGGCTCCGAGCCCGATGGCTAGGCGTTCTCCGGCGAGATCGGCGACCGTGGCGATCTGATGGACGAGCAGTTCGGGTTCGCGCAGCGGTGCGGGGGTGACCAGGGATCCGAGCCGGATGCGGCTGGTGGTCGCGGCGATCGCGGCCAGCAACGTCCAGCAGTCCGGCGAGTGGCGGCGGTCTTGAGGGGCGACATCGAGCCAGAGATGGTCCGATACCCAGACCTGGTGCAGTCCGGACTGCTCGGCTCTTTGTGCGTAGGCCAGTGCCTTGCGCGTCCGGTGCGCTTTGGTGACCTCTGGGGTAGGGAAGAAACCGTCGTAGTGGGGTAGTGCCAGACCGATCGTGATCACATCGGGCTCCCGTCGGTCTGCGGGTAGGCGAAGGGCTCCAGCAGCGGGTGCGGACGGTCGGAGTACGAGCAGTCGAGGATCCGGGCCGCCTCGCCCAGGAGCGGAGCGAACAGGTGGTGCCTCCCGCCCACGATGACCTGGGGTATTTCCCGGAGCAGGAGCATCGCGGTGTGAACAGCGAGCGCGCCGAGGTCCTGTTCCAGTTCCCCGGGCCGACTCATCCTCCGGAAGGCGCGCACCGCCGGGGCGGTCCACCTGGACAGAACGGCCGGGGCTGGAGTGCTGTAGCTGAGATCGAGTGCGGAGCCTGTAGGAGTGAGGCGGCCGTGTGTGCCGGCCAGGAGGCTCTCGACGTACCACCAGCCGACGAGGTGGCTTGTCATCATGCGCCAGTCCTGGTGGTGGCCGGACCACTCCCAGTCCACCAGGTGCCACCGGTTCGCGTGGTCGAGCAGGATGTTGCGGGGTTGAGGGTCTCCGTGGCACGCGACGTGAATGGTGGGTGTTCGGAGGGCTGCCAACCGATGCAGCATCCGGTCCAGGGATCCGTTGTCCGTGCCGTTGACGATGATGTGGTGGCCGCCGTCGATCGGCAGTCGCAGGCGGTGCACGGCGCGATGTAAGCCGTGGTGGGCACGTTCCAGTCGCAGTGTGTGTTTTCTGGTGGCCAGCGCGGGTTCGAATCCGGGCCGTGCGGACTCGAGCCACACTCGGCATAGTGCCTCGGTCACCTCGGCCCATACTGCGGCTGCCTGGGTGGTGGGCCCGGGGCGGAGGGCGAGGTCCGCCAGGGTGGTTACCGAGGGACAGCGGGTGATGAGGGTGTCGTTGCCGTGGTGGTGACCGGCGAAGAGGACCTCAGGGAGCCTCGCGCCGAAGTAGGGGACGATGGCGTCCCGGGCTTGGGCCTGCTGGGTGGCGGGCACTCGCGGGTTTCGGGCGGTCTTGACGGCCACGAGCGTGCCGTCGGGCCGTCGGACGATGCGGACGAGGGCTCCCGAGGAGCCGGTGCGGACGATGCGGACAGTGTGGGCGGTGCGGGAGCCTATGGGACGCTCCCGCACCGACGTACCAGAGGGCATGGGTTTCCCGGTGGTCTTCAGGGGGCTGTGGTTTCCCTGCTCTTGCGGGCTCGCTCGGCCTTGCGGCGCAGCTGGTTGTAGGCGGCGGTCAGGCCCATCGCCTTGCGGGCTTCAAAAACCACCTGCTGCACTTCGCGGCGGGTGCGTTCGGTGCCTTCGACGATGATCTCGTCGACGAGGCCGCTCTGCTCCTCGTAGCGTGCGCGGCGCTCCCGCATCGGGTCGAGGAAGCGGTTGATGGCGGCAGCCAGCTTGTCCTTCACCTCGACGTCGCCGACCTTGCCCGCTCGGTAACGTTCCTTGAGGTCGGCGACCTCCGCGGCGTTGTCGTTGAAAACGTCGTGGTAGATGAAGACGGGGTTGCCTTCCACAGTGCCGGGAATATCGGCGCGGATCCGGTTGGGGTCGGTGTACATCCCGGCGACCCGCTTGCGGACATCCTCGGCGCTGTCGGAGAGGTAGATGACGTTGCCGATGGACTTGCTCATCTTGCCCTGCCCGTCGGTGCCCACCAGGGTGGGCACCTCGCTCTCGACGAGTTCGGGGACGGGGAAGGTCTCCCCGTAGAGGTAGTTGAACCGGCGGGCGATCTCCCGGGTGACCTCCACGTGGGCGTGGTTGTCCTTACCGACGGGAACGACGTGCGCCTTGACGCAGAGGATGTCGGCCGCTTGGAGCACGGGATAGCCGAGCAGGCCGTACGGCATCTCTTCCTTGCCCGCGTCCCGCGCCATGTCCTTCAGGCTGGGCACGCGCTCCAGGCGCGGCACGGTCACCAGGTTCTGGAACAGGGCATTGAGCTCGGTGACCTCGGGGATGGCCGATTGCAGGTAGAAGGTCGCCCGGGCCGGGTCGATGCCGGCCGCGAGGGAGTCCAGGACCATGTCCCGCGCGTTGGTGGAGACCTTGGCGATGTCCTCCCGGGTGTTCTTGGTTGTAAGCATGTGCAGGTCGGCGATGATCAGGAAGGTCTCGTACTTGTGCTGGAGCTGGACCCGGTTGGCGATACTGCCCACGTAGTGCCCGAGGTGCAGCTTGCCGGTGGGTCGGTCTCCAGTGAGCATGCGCTGGTCAGTCATGGAACTGATGGCCCTTCAATTTCCTTGTCGAACAACGACGGACGGTGAGATGAGGTCCCATTCTCGCCGGTCGTGTCCTGCCGAAGCGCCTCGATAAGTGGTTCGACGAACGGCACGTCGATCAGATGGAGCTGTATCCAGCCGGGCATCGACCAGCGCCGGCCGTCTCGAAACGGCGTCCCAGCGTCCCGCAGGCGGCGGGTGACCGGTGCGAAGCACGTGCCGAGATCCACTAGGAGGAAGTTCGCCTCGGTCTGGACGTACGGGATGCCGACGTCCTTGAGGGTTGCCGTGAGCCGTTCCCGGGCTTCGTGGCTGGCCTGTACGGTCCGCTGACGGGACTCGTCGTCCCTCAACGCGCTGTGCGCCGCGGCGAGCGCCAGCGAGTCCATCGCGTATGGCAACCGCTGGGAGCGCAGCCGATCGGCCAAAGGAGTGGCTGCGAGTGCGTATCCGACTCGGGCGCCGAGCAGGCAGTGAGCCTTGGACATCGACCCGAACAGCACGGTGCGCGGATGCCGGCTGAGCAGCAGCGAGGCCGGTTCGATGGGCGTGCGTATGAAGTCGGCGTAGACGAGGTCGAGCAGTACGACGGCGTCATCGGGCAGGGCCGCGAAGAGGCGGTCGAGCAGCTCGGTGACCTGGCCGACGGCTCCCGACACGGAGTGCGGGACGTCGACGACGCAGAGTGCCGTGTCCCGGTCGGCCAGATGGACCAAGGCCGCGGCGTCATGGCTGAAGGTGCGCGAGTCCCATGCAGCAGCCGCGTACCGGAGGTGGTGGCGCTCGGCGAGCTCTTGGTACAGCTCGAAAGTCGGCTCCGTTGCGACCACCTTTCCACCGGAGCGGGCTTGGATGCGGAAAAGCCAGTCCATGACCTCCGTGGAGCCGTGGCCCACCACAACCTGGTCGGGGTCTACTCCGGACCGTTCCGCGATGGCAGCCTCCAGGTCGGTGGCGTGGCGGGGTGGCGGGCGGTGCAGTCCGCCTGCGGTTCGGCTGACGGCAGGGCCCACCTGCGAGGAGGTGCGGGCGCGCGGGGACGTCGTGGTGGCGGCGCGGAGCCCGGAGACCACGCTGGTCACGTGCTCCGCTTTGCAGTCCCCGCAGCTGCGCCCCGACAGGCAGCCGTCCAGCGCCCGCTGGGCGATCTCCGGTGGACACAGCAGCTCGATCACGGCGAACGCCGAGCAACGCGTCGCGTCCCCACCCAGGGCGTGCTGCTCCTGGACGCTCGCTCGGCCACCGGTCCGTGAGCGTAGGAACTTACGCTGGACCGTCGCCTCGTCGTCGTCCGCGAAGACCACGGAGGACGGTTCCCGGACGCTTCCCCGCTCACCTTCCCGCCGCAGACTGGGGAAGAGCCGGCGGTAGAGCAGCTCCGGAACCTTGGCGTCGACAGCCCGTGCGGCTTGGGGAAGCAGGGCCGAGTGCGGTGCTTGCATCGCGTCGACCAGGGCGACACCTCCCTCCTCCACGCCTGCCGGGGTGTAGAGGAAGAAGCTGAGCATCGCTTCCAGGTCGGTCAGCGTGCTCGCTGGTGTACTGCTGTCCCAGCCGTAGAGGCGACGCATCCTGTCCAACCGCAGCCCGGACAGCGCCCGGTGCTGCCACCGTCGTAGGTCAGGGCCGTACTCGATGAGCTGGTCGGAGACCGAGGCTTCTGCGTAGTGACAGACCGCGGTGCGGAAGCCGTCGATGATGGACGTGGATTCGACCGAGGCGTCGAACAGCAGAAGTTGCGCACCTTCGTCGGCCATCTGAGCAGCTGTACGTGCCAGCCCGAGGTGGCCCAGGTGCAGGCGCCGACCGGCGAACCCCACGCGGACCGGAGAGGCGACCGAGAGGGGAGACGGTTGCGAGTCACCGAACGTCTGGGTCGCCCAGACCTCGCCGGGGAGTGATGAATTTCCAGTCTCCTGCGCCCCGACATCGGAAATGACGACCGGCCGGAGGCCGAACTGGCGTGAGCGGTGCTCTTCGCACGCGGCGGTCTGCCGGTTGCATGCAGCATGCCACGCTGCCAGGGTCGTGGTCACGGTGCGCCTCCTCCCTCGGCGATGCCATGGAGGAACTCCAAGGCCGAGTGCTGTTCGTGTGGCGTTGCATGAGCGTCCGTCTTGCCGAAGTACACATCCGGGAAGCCGGGGTCCGCCTCATGGCACACGGCTCCGAAGGCCCAGAACCGGGCCGTGCAGCGGGCACGTTCCCGGTCGGCGTCATCGACTGGTGTGAGCCCGGTGTACACCCAGCCCCCGTGGGTGGTCGCAGGTGCGACGTACCCGGCAGCCCGGAGTGCTTCGAGGTACGTATGGCGCTGGTACCCCCACACTCGCGTCATCAGCGGGGGGTTACGCAGGAGCCTGGCCAGGTAGCCCGCAGCGTCCGGGTAGAGGTCGAGGAACGCCAGATGGGCGTGTGCGAGCAACTGGTCCGCGCTCCAGGCCGTGTCCGGCTGACCCAGGGCGAGCAATTCAGCAAGGGGCGCCAGGAACCGGGCCGTGTGCTGCGAAAGCGACAGGTCACGCTCGGGCCGGTCGGTCACGAAGGGACCGAAGAGCTTCAGCGTGAAGTATCCGCCGAACTGGCGCCTCAATCCGTCGTCTGCCAGATCTCCGTGCGACAACACGTAGATCGTCACGGGTGTCGCGTCCCACCAGGCGCTTCGCCGGTGCGGCGCAGTGCTGGGACTGCCGTCGTGGAGGAGAAACGCGTCGAGGTCGCTGCCTTCGCGCCCCTGGCCGAGCGGCAGGCTGCCGTAGAAGACCCACTGCCGGCCGCCGAGAGGAATGTCGGCTACGGCAGGTTCCAGCAGGGCGATGAGATCGGGGATCCGGTCGACGAAGCCCTGGCTGATCGCCTCTTCCACAGGACCGGTCAGCATCCCAGCCACGCGTCCACCTCCTTCGACCATCGGCCGTCGGCGTCGGCCAGCAGGCTCCTGACACCAAGCGACCTGGCGGCAGTGACGTTGGCCAGCTTGTCGTCCACGTAGAGGGTCTGGGCCAGGTCAGTGCCGCCGAGCAGCCGGTCGTACGCCGCCTGGTCCGGCTTGACCGCTCCCGTGATGCTGGAGATCAACACCTCCGAGAAATGGCCGGTCAAAGCGAGAGCCTCCAGCCGAGGTACGAGCCACTCGTGCCGATGGTTCGAGATCAGGACCAGTCGGGCCTGCCGGCTCCAGGACGGGAGTCGGTGGACCACGGGCATGGCCTGCATGGACTGGTCGACGACCGTGCGCCATACCGCTGGAGCACGGTCCAGACCGCAGGCCGTGGCCAGCGAGATCCAGAAGGACGTCTCATCCATGCGGCCGGCCCACAGATCGTCGCGGAACCGCTGTCTGAACAGCTGGGCGACCGCAGCGGGGCGCAGACCGCTGGAATCGGCGACGGCGCGGAACAACGGCTCCATGGGTTCACCCAGCACGACTCCGCAGGCGTCCAGCAGCAGCGTCCGCTCCGGCGATTGGCGTTGTAGTCGCGGTTGGCTCCTCACCACATCCTCCCGGTCCGCTCTGCGCCGGCCAACTCCCGGGATGCGGTACTGCTGCGCGAGTCGCTCTACGTCCGCGAGTGTGGACGTTGCGCCCGCCTGGCCGCCGAGTAAAGCTGTCACGCGCGTGCTCCATCCATGAGGCGGGGGAGGGGGTGGCGCGTCGGCGGAGCGTGGGGGACGTTCCGCCGACGGCTTCCAAGAGCGTGCCGTCGTGGGGCAGGACGGCGAACCACGCGTAGGGATTTTTGGCGGACGTCCTGGGACGTTTTTCAGTGTTCGGCGTGTGCCAGCGTCCGTAGGTGGCGGATCAGGGCGGCGGTGTCCGCCCCGCGCGACGAGCCGCCCACGGTGGCGAGCGCCTCGCGGGCACCGGAACCGCAGGGCCGCTGCTGGCCGGCGTCTACGTGTGCGAGCACTTGCGGGCCAGAGCGGAAGCTCGGCACCACCGCGCCGAAGCTGCTCCAACGCTTGCAGGAGGGTTGAGTCGGCCTGGAGACGGAGGTGGGCGAGCCGCGCCAGGAGCATCTCCAGCTCATTCACACAGGCCGCGGTGGCATCGCAGCGCGTGACAAGGTGAGCCGCGACCTCGGCAGTGGACGCCAACTGCCCGTTGTGCCTCGCCTGCCAACTGTCGGCGAGCTCCAACTCGGCGACTGCCGGGGATACGCGCAGGATCGCGGCGAGTTCGACAGCGGCAGCCCTCCGTTCGACGACGCTCGGGGCTGCGACAAGCGTGCCGAAGAGATCGAGTATCACCGCGGCCGGGCGCGGTGCCCGAGCAGCCGAACTCCGCCGGATTGAAGTGCCAAGCAGCACGTCGTTCACTGGGTGTGAGGCGGTCGAGGACAGACTCGTGAGCAAGGAGGTGCACGTCGGCGGATAGCGCATGGTGAGGCTCCATCAGTAGATCGGTGCTCTCGTGCAGGGCCGGATTCTCCGGCGGGCCTACGGCCCGACGACGCCTTGTCGGGCGGTCGATAGACGAGGAAGGAGGGTTTGGCTGCCACCAGGCCGAGCAAGCCATGCCAGGACACCGGGGGCCCGGCGATGCCGCCAGCGCGCTCACAGCCTCAGCCCCGACAGCAGGCCCGCAACCGATGCCGTGACGTCCTTCACGAACGGGCCGATGTTCTGCGTCCCGGCGAGATACAGGCCGAAGACCGAACACACCACGGCATGACCCACCTTGAGCCCACCTCCGCGGCACAAGAAGACGATCACTATGCCGAGGATCAGCAGGACAGCAACATCGACAGCCACCGCGGAGCCCCCTCCGATCTCGTACGGATTCTGGAGACCGAAGCGGGTATGCGACGACCGCGTCGGTGTGACCATGACAGCGGTTCGGAGGGGCGCGGAGTATCACGAGCTGTTGCCGAGCCTGCTCATCATCGGCTCATGGCCGGTTGGTCTGACTTTTCAACATCCGCTTACACACGCGCTCATGAGAGGCTGGCCTAGGCTCCGGATCATGACCAGGGATGGGCAGGCGGTAGGCGCAGTGGCCAAGAGTCGCCAGGGATGGCGCCCGGACAAGTTGAGACAGCAACGCGAAGCCCACGGCCTGACCCTCGAGGGCGCGGGCGAGCAACTGCGCGAGGTGGCCCGCGCCGCGGGGCTCGCGGTGCCGGCCGCCAACTTCCAGACGCTGTGGCAGCACGAGCAGGGTGAGGTCTATCCCGGACCGCACTACCGTCGCGCGTATTGCCTGCTGTACCGCGCGACCGAGCCTGAGCTCGGCTTTCGCAACGCTCTGCCCGACGAGGCCAGGAAGCTCCAGTTCACCGCGTCGAGCGAACCGCACAACGGAGCCCACGTGCTGGCTGTGGAGCGCGCGTTGCTCCAACTCGCGCCTGGTACGGAGGACACCGATGGACAGGGTGTACAGCAGCGCATTCTCGACGCGTGGAAACGCCGCCACACCGGCGGCGACCCGAACAAGCCGACCCTGATGATGGTCGGTGGCTACGCGGGCAGCGGGAAATCAGAGTTCGCCCGCTTTATATCCCAGCTCACCGGCTGGCCTGTCCTCGACAAGGACCCGATCACGCGCCCTCTCGTTGAGCGCCTCCTCGTAGAGATGGGCAGTGAACCGAACGACCGGCACACCGACCTCTACCGGGAGAAGGTCCGTCCGCTGGAGTACCAGTGCCTGCTGGAGACCGCGTACGCGAACATCGACTGCGCGATCAGCACCGTACTCTCCGCGCCGTTCATCGCCGAGGCCACAGATCCTCGGTGGATGAGGCGCCTGATCAACCGTTGCGAAGCGCGTGGCGTCACCGTCACTGTCGTCTGGATCCAGTGCGACCTCGACACGATGCACGAGTACATCAGTTTCCGGTCCGCCGCCAGGGACAGCTGGAAACTCCAGAATTGGAACGCGTACGCCGCCGGGATCGATCTCGAACTGCGTCCCGTCGTACCGCACTTGGTTGTCGACAACCGGCTTGGCGCCGCGATTTCGCTCACGGACCAGGTACGTCAGGTCTTCGGGACGGTGTTCCAATGAGGCAGGGCATCCTGCTGTACGGACCGCCGGCGGCGGGCAAGGATACGATCACGGCGGCACTCACCGAACTCGACGGACGCTATGTGCCGTTCACCCGGCTGAAGATAGGGAACGGGAAGACCAAGGGCTACCGGATGGGCACGCCTGAGCAGCTGGCCGCCCTGGAGGCGCGCGGCGACGTCATCTACCGCAACGACCGGTACGGCAACATTTACGTCGTTGACCGGCCCGGCCTCGAACAGGCCATGGAGGGCGGCAGAATCCCCGTCGTCCACCTCGGTCAGATGGTGGGGATGAAGCAGGTGGCCGCCGTCTTCCCGGCGCACTGGGTGCGCGTTCTGCTGTGGTGCTCCAAGGAGACCACCGCCCTGCGTTCACCGCAGCGGGGCGACACCGACACGGCGGCTCGGCTGGCCGCGTGGGACGCCACCCAGGCCGACCTTGTGGCATACCCGCAGGCTCAGTGGGAGCTGCGCGTGGACACGGATATGACGGCAGCCAGTGAAGCCGCAAGGAAGATCGACGACATCGTCCGCACCACATCACCTCGACCCTGACGGCCAGGACGTTAGCGATCCAGCGAATGCAACCTGCTCAAGTCTGGTCGTCCAGGACTCGCTCACCGCGCAGGGCTTCGAGTGCCTCGGCGACATCCAGTCGCTCGTCTCTGTTGCCGTCCCACCGGGCGAGCGTCGTGGCAGCAGCACGCATGAGGGAGTCTGGCAGCCCCGCGTCGGCGAGAAGTGCCGCCGCGTCCTCAAGCTCTGGTCCCCAACGCCAGGCGCGAGCAGCCGTCTTGGGGATGTAGTCCGTCTCCACGAGGTAGCTACGGGTGCGCTTCGCTGCGATCACCAGAAGCTCGTCCTCGACACCGTACGACTCGGCCGCTCCGTACGCCACGGCGGCCAGTACGCGGGAGACCTTCTGGTAACTGGAGTACGCGAGCTTGAGTGCGGAGGCTTGCCCGATGTTGCCGCCCAGGACGTGGGTCCGCACATCGGTTCCGGCGAAGAGTTCGGCGATCCGGTCGACCTGCTTGCCGGGGCCGGACAGATAGAGCACCGGAATCTTGCCGCACACTGGAGGAGATCCGACCACCGCGGCATCGATGACCGTCCTCGGGGCCAAACGGTCGGCGATGCGCTGCACACGCGGCGGCGTGACGGCGTTCGCTTCGACATAGATCGTTCCCGTGCCAACCATACCGAGCTCGGCCACCTGACCGGCAGTCTCCTCAGCGGCGGCCGGCGGGCACAGGGAGAGCAGCACGTCGGAGCGGGAGACGAGCTCGGGCAGTGCCTCGGGTTCGAGGCCCACGCGCTCGGCCCGGCGGCGGGTTGCGTCACTGCGTCCGTCGGGGCACCACAGCACGACGTGGCCGCGGGCGCGCAGTTGCGCGCCGAAGGCGGATCCCATACTGCCGGGGTGCAGCAACCCGATGGTGTCCGTCATGACGTGGTCCTCGCGTAGTCGGCGGCGTGCAGAAGCAGGAAATCGATGGCGGCGCGGGCATGCGACACCATGTGGTCCGGCCCGGGATCGTCCGCCGGCCAAGAGCCGTCGCTACCGATCCAGATGGTGCGCAGCCCTGCTGAGCGTCCGCCGCCGATGTCGTTGACCGGGTTGTCGCCGACCATCCAGCCGCCGTCACCCAGTACGGTGCCGCAGCGGGCTGCGGCCAAGGCGAAGTGCAGGCGCTGCGGCTTGCGCGCGTCGGCCTCCTCGGAGACGAAGACGCCGTCCACACGCTCGGAGATACCGGTGGCCCGCAGCTTGGCGCGCTGGATGTCGACCGAACCATTGGTCGCCACGCCCACTCGCCAGCCCGCTGCACGCAGCTCGTCCAAGCCGTCGAGAACCCTGGTCGGGCACGACACCACGTCCGCAATATCGGCGCAGTACGCATCCCACAACTTCACGGTCGAAATGGGCAGCCGGTACCGGTCGCGGATCGCGCCGAAGGTGGATGGATAGGCCCGTTCGGCCACCATGCCCAAGACGTACGCCTGCTCCTCGTCCTCCAGACCGTGCCGGGTGGTGAACTCGGCGGCCCAGCCAGCGAGGGTTCCCCGCCGGTCCACGAGTGTGTTGTCGAGGTCGAAGAGAACCAGAGGGCGCCGCACATCCCGCACCTTAATGCGTGGGGGCAGCTCCGCGAGCCAGGGCTCTCGGCGCGCGGATCGCCGTGCACTATGCGTGACGCATGCCCTGATTGTCCCACCCGCATCCTGAACCGAGGGGCAGTCGTCGAAAGAGGGGTGCGTTAGCGCATCAGGCTGAACACAACTGCGGCTGCCAGCCCGCCGAGCAGGGCGCCGGCAACGGTTTGAGCGGGGGTGTGATCGCGGAGGGCGACGCGGGACCAGCCGATGGCTGCGATTCCGAGCAGCAACGGCGCCATGTTCATGCCGTAGGCGAGCAACAAGATCACAACCACCCCGCTGGCGACGGCGGTGTGCACCGAGACCTTCCACCAAACTGTCACGACCATGGTCACGATGAGGCCGACGAGCATGGCGACGACCAGGGCGAACACCTCGCGGGGCGCCTTGAAGGCAACAAGCAGCGAGATGCCGACGAGCACCGACGTCATCGTGGCGAGGAGGGGGACGGCTCGCTGCTCACGGACTCGTATGTGCTTGTCGGTCCAGCTGCCGCGCTTCACGCCGAGCATGATGATGGCGAACGGTATGCCGCCGCAGAACAGGGCTGCCAGCACGCCCCACCCGAGCCCCGTGACGCTGCTTGTGCTGTGCCAGCCGATGATCAGAAGTATCGCGATGACCAGGTTGGCCGGCGCGAGAGTGTCGGTGATGAGGCGGGCCGTGCGGGACAGGGTCACTGCGTCGTCTCCAGGGTTCGGGCATCGTCGAGCTTGGCGGCGAAGGCGCGGGTGAGATCGGAGGCGTAGGCCTCTGCGAGTTGTTTGAGCGCATGGATTTCGCTGGGCAGGTCTCGGCCGCCGCTGGCAGGCGGGAGGGCCTCGCCGGACAAGGGCTCGTTGTGCTGCCGGGCTTGTTGGGCGCCGATGATCCAGCAGGCTTCGGCGGCGATGTCTGCCTGGGCTCCGATGAGGCCGGAGGCCGCGACGTGGGCTCGGGCCTGGTCGCGCAGGCTGCTGGGGGCGTGGTCGCTGAGAGTGAGGACGGCGTCTCGGATCTCTATGGTGCGGCGATACAGCCGATCGTGGACGCGGCGGGGGTGGAGGATCTCGGTTGTTCTGCGTCGCGCCGGGTCGAGGCGTACGGAGGGTACGTCCTCCGTGAGGCTGAGCCAGAGTGGGTACAGCTGCAACAGGTCGAAGTACTCGCGACTCCAGCGGCGCAGTCGTCCGGCGGCGGGCAGCGTGCTGCCAGTCACGATGAAGAGCAGCGCAGTGAAGAGCAGAAGGCCGCCGATCGTCTCGCTCTTGCTGGCCGGAACAGGGCTCAACCCCAGGAATCCCAGGACGATGGCGACCACGCGCTGCGCCGCGTAGACGATGCCGATGGTGGTGCCCATGCCGGTGAGACGCAGGCCCTGGCCGAGGAGGCCGGCGTCTGGCTGCCTGCCCCAGCGCCAGCACAGCCGGGAGGCGCTGAACAGGGCCGCTCCGAGGTACGCCGTCCACACCCCTCCGTAGGCGGCGATGTGCCAGTCGGAGGCGTACTCGGTTAGCAGGTCGACCGCTTCGCGCGGCTGCGGGGTGGTGGAGAACAGCACCGCGACGATGGAGGCCGCGGCCGACGGGAAGACAAGGTGCAGGCGGGAGGACTTCAGTCCGGATGCCTTCTCCTGGGCCATGTCGTGGACGAAGGTCAGCACGGCATGCGCGGCAACGATGCAGCCGAGGTGCTTGCCCAGGGCGCACAGGTTGTTGATTCCGAGTGTGGCGTCCATGGGGGCGGCGACGGTGGGCACCCTGAGAGTGATAGCGACGGCGAGAGAGAGAAAGGCGATCCAGAGGACCCGCTTGCTGGAGTCGCGCCATGCGGTCGGGGTGCGCCACGCGGTGACCAGCCACAGCAGGACCGCGGGAAGTACGTCGATCATTCCGGGCGCTCTTACGAGTCGCTGAGCGCGTCGCCCAGGCGCCGCAGGACACTGCTGCGAGGCGTCTTGCTGGCGCGGGAGGCGTCGGCTCTGCCGGCAATCAGCCCTGCGAGACGTTCGGCGTCCCGTTCGTCCTCGGTGCCGTAGCTGGCCCTGGTGAGGAGACTGACCACGGTGGCAGGGTCGATGTCCGGGAACAGGCGGCCACCGTCTGTCTGGACGCCGTCGAGGATCGACCGGTGGCCCAGGAGCATGTGACCGATCTCGTGCAGGACGATGTGGTCTTGGTGCAGCGGGCTTGTCGCCGCCTCGTGGAAGATGTGATCGGCCTTCTCGGTGGCGATCCATACCCCGCAAGGGGCGTCGGTGCCGGAGACGCCGGGGACACTGTGCAGATGGAGCGGACGACCGCGCTGTGTCGCGATTCGGTCGCAGAGGACCTGGACGTTGAAGGGGTCCGGGATGTCGATTGACGCGAGCACATCCCCGATGTCCGGGCGGTCTTGATTTCCGTCGCCCGGCTGCTGTCTTCGGCTACGCAACGACAACTCGGCTCCGCAGGTGGCGCTGTATGTGTCCGCGGCAGAGGCGGCTCCGGAATCCAATATTCCGGCACGGGGACGATACGGTAACCACCCCGGGGAATATGCCGGAAGCAGGTTCAAGTCGCGCTCATCGCAACGATGATCAAGAAATGCGCCTGATTTGGCGGCATTTGGTCAAGGGTGAATCTGGGTGGCCATGCGGGTGGTCGCCGCGAACTGCACAGGACTCGCGTGGGGGACCAGTGTCACGCCTTCGGTTGGGTGGCGACCTGACGCCTTGGCGTCACCCTGGGCTCACCGATTGGACGTCTCACCGTCAGTCAGCCCCTCCAGCTGACGGGCCCGCTCAATGAATCCCTTGATTGTCTTGAGGGTCTCCACCGACAACCCGGAGGCTCTGGTGGCGACCTCGACCACATCGTTGTCTCGTATGGTCTCGATCAGCTCCAGCTGGGCAGCGATCCGCTCGGACGACTCGTCGTTGAAGAAGTAGGCGGGGGCGACACCGAAGAAGCCGGCGAGGGCCTCCAGGTGCTTCATGGTCGGGTTGTCCTTCTTGCCCTTCCGAAGGGTCCAGATGTAACTCGCCGAGATGGTCGGCCCCCCCGACTCCTGGATCGCTTGCGCCACCTCTTCGTACGTGTATTCGCCGCGATTCTTCGGGTGGACCGTCTTGAAGAGGTGGTCGAGCTTCTGCGCGAGGGTGCGCGGCTCGGCGGGCGCTCCGTCGCTCATTTTCGGGGTCCTTCGGTGGCTCGCTGGTTTCTGGCCGTATCGACTGCTGTGGACGATACACGTCCTGCTGCGGTCGTTCCATTCTCCTCAGTTGACGTGATCCATATTTACTGGTCTAGTGTCGTCGCGTCACCATCGACTGGTGCGAATGGGGAGGCTGTGGCTTCCGAGGAGCAGACCGAAGCGAAGGGGGAAGCGGGTGCGAACGCCGCCGCTCAGGGGGCCGTGAGGCCGCAGCGCGAGCCGCACATGGAACCGGCGCCCGGGAGCTACCAACTCCCAAGCGCCGGGCCAGCGCCCCGAAGGGCACCGATTTATCTCGCGGGCGGCGGGGCTTTTGCACGAGAACCGCCGCACCGCGCTCCTACGAACAACGGAGTATCGCATGCTCGCCACGCCGAGCGACACCCTGGCATACCCGGACACGGCCCGCCAGCGCCGACTCGCGGCCCAGCTCGCCAGCATGATCCCCGGGGCGGCCACGATCCGCGTCAGCCTCACCGACCCCGCGCAGACGTGGCCCCACCCGCACACCGTCGCCAAGGACGCGGGCGGGGCAAGGGTCGAGCTGAGCCGGACGACTGCCAGGGTCGCGGCACGCTGGATCATGCGGGTCTGGCCGGACGTGACCTGGACCCGCCCTCATACCTTCGACCTCGCCACAGCGACCTTCACCAGCAGCGACTTTGTCGGTCGGGGCCGCTGACATGGCACGGATCCGAACCATCAAGCCGGAGGCGTTCTTCTCCGAGTCGCTCGCAGAGGTGAGCGTCGAGGCGGAGCGGACCTTCTTCGGCCTCCTTACCCAGGCCGACGACCACGGCCGCCATCGTGACAACGCCGCGATCATCGCGGGGCTGCTCTGGCCCCTGCGGGCCGAGCACACCTCGGTCCACGTCGAGGACGACCTCCAGCAGCTTGCCAACGCCGGCCTTCTCTGCCGGTACACCGGCTGCGACGGCCGCCGCTACCTCCACGTCGTGACCTGGTCCGAGCACCAGAAGATCGACAAGCCCAGCCAGTCCCGACTGCCCTCCTGTCCGCAGCACCACGCGGCGGACCGGTGCGGTCCCTGCAAGGGGACCTGCGCTCGGCACCCCGAAGCGTCGCCCACCCCTACCCGAGGACTCGCCGAGACTTCACCGAACACTCCCCGAACCCTCGATCCGCCCGTGCAGCCCGCTCCGGCGCCTCCCATCCCCCGAAGCGGGGCCCCGGCTGCCTGGCAGGACGCCCTCGTCGGTCTCGCAGGCGCCCCTGATCGAAGCGACAAGAAAACTGCAGGTCAGATGGCATTCGTCGAGGACTCCCCGAAGCCTCCCCGAAGCCTCGGAGAGGACTCGGCGCCTGGATCTAGGATCTTGGATCCTGGATCTTCATTCCCTACGGGGCGCACAGCGCCCGCACCCACCGTCTCGGCCAACGACCTGATCGGCGAGTACGTCGCCGCGTGCGACGAGCGACCGCCGAGCGACGTGATCGGCCACCTCGGCCGCATCGTCAAGAAGCTCCTCGGGGAGGGCATCGCCTCGGAGCACGTCAGCGTCGGACTGAAGCGCTTCGCGGAGATCCAGGGCCACCCCAGCCGCCTGCCGAGCCTGGTCAACGACGCCATGAACGCACGAGCGGCCGGTTTGGCGAGGCCGGGAATCCGGCCTAACGTGCCCGCTCACCAGGCGTGGACCAACCCGGTCGACGCTGCCGCCGCCTACGCCGAGGAGCTGTGATGCGCACCCACACCTGCGACCCGCAGACCCTCGGCGGCGCGGGCACCCCTGACCGGATGGCCCGGATCCTGGCCGCCCGCAACATCGACCCGGCCGCCGTCGCCGCCCTGGCCGACGAGCCCGAACCCGTCTCCCCGCTGGACGCCCTGCTGGCCGCGATGCCCCCGCGCTACCAGGGCGCGGTCGCCGACCACCCGCAGGTCCTGGCCTGGGCGCGGGACGTGGCGCAGCAGGCCATCGCCCCCAGCCGGGGAGCCCGGCGGCAGGTCACCACCGGCCCGAGCCTGCTGATGGCCGGGGTGGTCGGCGCGGGCAAGACGCACCAGGCGTACGGGGCGGTCCGACAGCTGGTGCAGACTGGGGTGGGCGTGCGGTGGCGCGCGACCACGGCCGCCGACCTGTACGCCGACCTTCGCCCTCGGCCCGGCACGGACAGTGAGCGGGAGCTGGCGGCTGTCAGCCGGTGCCCCCTGCTGATCATCGACGACCTCGGTGCGGCCAAGGCATCCGAGTGGGTCGAGGAAGTGACATACCGGCTGATCAACCGCCGGTACAACCACATGCTCCCGACGCTGATCACCACCAACCTGGCGATCAAGGACCTCCGGGCCTACCTCGGCGACCGCGTCACCTCCCGGCTCGCGCAGATGACCACCCGGGTCGAGTTCGAGCCGGTCGACCGCAGACGCAACCGTCCCGCCGCCTGACTCACCGTCGGGCCGCGCCTCCAGCGCGCCGCTCCATGAACCTCCCGACCCAACGCACTCCTCCGCCGACGCCCCTGCGCGCGGAGAGCGATCGGAGCAACCCGCATGACCACCATGACGATCACCCCAGCCCGCCACCGCTCGCTCGGTGACCACACCTGGCAGGACCAGGCCGTCTGCCAGAGCACCGAGTACAACCCGGTGGACCACGAAATCTTCTTCCCCGAGCCCGACGAGACCGCCAAGATCACCGCCGCCAAGTTGCTGTGCGGCCAGTGCCCGGTCCGCCGCACCTGCCTGGACGCCGCCCTGGAAGGCGGCGACACCCACGGCATCCGGGGCGGGATGACCGAGGAGGAACGCGAGCCGCTGCACGAGAAGCTCGCCAACCGCCTCGACTACAGCAGGGTCAACGCCACCATCGCCGGCCGCGACGTCCACCTCACCAAGGCCGAGCGCCGCGCGGTCGTCCGCGCCGCCTACCGCCACGGCCTCACCGAACAGCGCCTGGCCTGGCTCCTGAAGATCAGCGAGGAGCACGCCCAGAAGCTCTACCGGGAAACCCGCCGAGCCCTGCGCAACCGAGACCTGGGGCAGACCACGAAGACCACCCCACCCCCCGGGACCGACGGCGAGCACCTGAACCGCGACGACTTCGGGAAGGCGGCGTGAGCATCGCGAGCACGCCGGGCACGGCGCACGTCACCGGGTGGGACCGCGCGGTCGTCATCGCCCTCGGCGGCGCGGGGTGCGCCCTGTCGTACGACGCCCTGCAGCAGATGGCCGTCGCCATCCACGTCAGGGGCCTGCTGACCTTCCTCTTCCCCTTGGTGATCGACGGGTTCATCGCCTACGGCATCCGGGCCCTGCTGGTCCTGCGCGACGCACCGCTGCGCGCCCGGCTCTACGTCTGGACACTCTTCGGCACCGCCACCGCTGCCAGCATCTGGGCCAACGCGCTGCACGCGGTCAGGCTCAACGAAGAGAACACCTCGGCCACGGGGCTGCGGCTCGGAGACACGGTGGTCGCGGTGCTGTCCACCATCGCCCCGCTGGCCTTGGCCGGAGCGGTGCACCTGTACATCCTCATCGCCCGGGGGCCGGTCAAGGACAGTGACCGAAGTGACCGCGATGACCTCGGTCAGACCGGTCACCCCGGGCAGCAGCCGCAGCCCGGTCAGGTCAGCGCCGGACAGCCGGTCACCGCCCGGACCGACCGGCCCCGCCTGTCCCTGGACAAGCAGACTCCGGATGCCCGGACACTGACCGGGGACAGCGCCCCAGCGGACAGCAGCAGCCCGGACCCCAGTCACCATGACCGGGGGTCCAAGGCCGCTGACCTGGGCGGACAGCCGGACACCACCACGGCGGTCAGTGACCGACAGACCGTCACCGAGCCGCTCACCGGTCACCCGGGCAACCTCCCGCCGGTCACCGACCGGCCGGTCACCCCGCCACCGGTCACTGACCGCGCCCCCCGGACAACCGGTGACCGGCGACCCGACCCGGACACCGAGGAACTGCTGGAGATCGCCCGGTCAGCGGTCAGGGCCGAGGACAAACTGACCCGCAAGGTGGTCGCCCAGGCGATCCGCGCTCAGCAGATCCCGCTGTCCAGCGACACGCTGACCGCCCTGATGGGCCAGCTCCGCCAGCAGCACGGCCAGCCGGTAACCACCCCCCGGAACTGACCGCATACCCCGTGGGGCGGGTGACCGAGTCGGACACCTCGGCCGGTCACCCGCCCCGTAGACCCCCACCCCACGACCTCCTCCCGTGAACCGGAGAGCACCGCCATGCGCACGAACCCCACCACACCCGGTGAGGTGGACACCTGGCTGACCGTCCTGCACCAGCGCGGCCACCTCCACCGCGCCGAATCCGGTCCCGACAACAACTGGACTGTGCAACGATGGCGACACAGCAGCCCCTGGACCCTGCACCACCCGGTCCTGGCCATGGACTGGATCGAGGACATCGTCCGCGATATCCGCCAGCAGGACGCGGAGACGGGTCGATGACCGCCAACGACCCGGCGGCCACCACCTCCGGACGGCAGCGTGACCCCAACACGGCTCCTGGCGGAGCAAGCTGTACCTTCCGAAACTCCTCCGCAGCCACGGGCTGCGGAGGAGTTTCGGAAGGGCTTGCCCCAGCCCCCGAAGGGGCAGGGGATGCCCGGCACCAGGGGGAGCCGGGGCTTGGGGTCGCGACCGAGGGCGGATCGCAGCCGGAGGGTCAAGAAGCCGCGCATCCCGTGCCGCGTACGCGCGCCCGCCTGCGCCAGAGCGTGCACCGTGACCAAGTCCGCAGTGTCCGCCTGACCCGCGACGAACTCGACATCGTCAAGCGTGCCGCCGAAGCCGTCGGTCTGAAGGCCGCCGGCTTCATCGCCGACTCCGCAGTCGCGGTCGCCCAGGCTCAAGCCGGCCCCAAGGTGTGGCTGTTGGACCAGCGCGGACGCGTCGAGGAGCTGATGTCCGCCAGTGCCCAGCTCGCCCGCGCCGGCAACAACCTCAACCAGGTGGCACGCATCCTCAACTCCGGCGGCCGGGCCGAGTACGCCGACGACGCGGTCACCCGCGTCCTGCGCGCTGCCGCCAAGGTCGAAGCCGCCGCCATAGAGATGGCGAGGCGCTGACACCGTGGTCCCGGACATCTCCACCGGCAGCCGCACGTACGGACTCCTCGCCTACCTCTATGGGCCCGGCCGCCGGGACGAACACACCGACCCGCACATCGTCGCCGCCTGGATGCCGGAACTCGCACCCGACCCCGGCCGCGACCCGACCACCACCCTCAAGCAGCTCACCGACCGGCTCGACCTCCCCGTCCTCGCTCTTCCGAAGGACCGCCGCCCGGCCAGGCATGTCTGGCACTGTCCCGTCCGCACGGCCCCGGGTGACCGTCACCTCACCGACGCCGAATGGGCCGAGGTCGCCCGTCGCATCGTCCATGCCACCGGTATCGCCGAGGAAGGCGATGCCAAGGCGTGTCGCTGGGTCGCCGTACGCCACGCCGACGACCACATCCACATCGTCGCCACACTCAAGCGCGAAGACGGGCGAAGCCCCCGCCGCCACGAGGACGGCATTCGGGCCCAGGCCGAATGCCGCAAGATCGAAAAGGAGTGGGGTCTGCAGATCCTCAACGGCGGTGACCGCACCGCCGCTCAACGGCCCACCAGTGCCGAACGCGCCAAGGCGAAGCGCACCGGCCGTGCCGAGCCGCCGCGTGAAACGCTGCGTGAGCACGTACGCCAGGCGCTGGCCGGCGCCGCCAACGAGGACGAGTTCTTCCGCCGCCTCACCGAAGCCGGCCTTCGCCTCGAAAAGCGCCTCGCCCCTTCCGGTGACATCCTCGGTTACAAGGTCGCCCTGCCGGGTGACCGCAACCGTGACGGCGAGCCTATCTGGTTCCCCGGCTCCCGGCTCGCCCCCGACCTCTCTCTCCGCAAGATCCGGCAACGCCTCGCGGCTGGATCGCTCGGGGACGAGCCCGCGTCCGTCGCGAGCCGCGCCCCGCATACGTCTCGGCCGGCCAGCGCTCGCCGCGACGCCACCCACGTCGCCGAACAGGCCGTCACGGTACTTGCCGGGGACGATGAGGCGGCAGGCGCCGCCCAGCTCATCGGCGTCGGCGAACTCCTCGACGCCGTCGCCCAGACCGCCCCGACTTCCACCCGCCCGGAACTCGCCGAAGCCGCCCGTGCCTTCGAACGCGCGACCCGTTCCCACATCCGAGCCGAGCAGGCCGACCACCGCGCCCTCCGTTCCGCCGCGCGCGGCATCGTGCGGGCCGGCAATGCACTCGGCAAAGGCGAGGATGGCGGTGCCACCGCGATGCTGCTGTCCACGATGGTCCTCGTCACGATCGCCGCCGTTCGCTGGCACTCCGCCCGTGGCCACGCGCAGCAGGCCGCCGCCGCCCGACAAGCCGCACAGCATCTGCGTGCCGCCTACCGGTCCGCGTCTGCCACGCCCATGAAGGCGATGCGCGAGCAAGGCCGCCAACTCCCCGCCCTCGTATGCGATCGCTACGCCCACACCGTGGATGCTGCACTGCCAGGGCAAGCCGACCACGTTCTGCGCGAGCCCGGCTGGAACGCGCTCGCCGCCACCCTCGCCCAAGCCGAACGAGCGGGACACGACCCCGACGCGCTGCTCCAGCAGGCGATCGAATGGCGTGAGTTGGAGACCGCCGACAGCGTCACCGACGTACTCGTCTGGCGCCTGCGGCGCATCGGAAAACTGCCCGCCACTGCGGACCTGCCCCGCACACGTGCCCACCTGCGGACACCCCCGCCGCAGCCTCGACCCCCGAAGCCGCAGGCAGCGGAGCCCCTGGTTCGCAACGACACGAACAGCGCCCGCAGGCAGGGCCCACGGCGCTGACCAGCGCCTCAAAGGGCTGGACACCCGCGGCCGGCGCTGTTAGGGCTGGTCAGCAAGAGGACGAGGAGATGAAGCCGATGCCCTACGAAGACCTCCGGACCCGGAGAGCCATGTTGCCGGAGGCGGTGGCCGACGACCCCTTGCTGAGGCCCCAGAAGGAGACGCGGCTCGGCGACGGCATCATCCGTCGCCGCGCCACCACCCACCCCGAGGAAATCCGCATCGGCGGCATCCTGGTGATGTGCCCGAAGTGCGGGGCCCGGCGCGACTGGATGGTCATCTGCGACCGCAGCGAGATCAGTATCCGCTGCCGGTGTGCGCACCAGTGGGTCGAGCCCGAGCTGACGCGCGCGGACTACGAGGCGATGATCGACGTCGGAGGTCAGGACTATCCGAGCCTGGAGGCCGCCGCACAGGCCGTGGGGTACGACGGCACGCTCGCTGGCACCTATCTGTCGGAGCCGAGGCCGGAGTAGAGACCCGGGGCCGGGCAATCGACGCCCTCTGGCCGGACGCGGAGGGTCGGACCGTAGGGCCGAATCCGATCGGGTCGAAGGCACATCCGCTGCGACGGTCCGCCTCCTAGGATGCGCCCGTGGATCGCGACTGGATGCGGCAACAGCTCGAAGCGTTCATAGACCTGGCCAAGCGGTACGAGGCCGAAAAGAGACCGGGTGACTTCATCGGTGACGAGAACCTCTACGCGCAGCTGCATCGGTCGGAGCCCACGGTCAAGCAGGTCCTGCGCCTGCTCGACCCTGCGATTGCCGAAAAGATCGACATCGATCAGATGGCCGGAGTTGCCATGGCGTGCAACGAGGTCCAGCGCGGACTTGGCATCCTGGCGGACAAGGACGAGTGGGCGACCAGGCTGGTACCCGACGCACCCACACTGGCCGCTGACCGTTTCCACCCGTGGGTCTGGGAGCCAGCGGCACCATTGTGGGCTGCGGAGGCCCGGCAAGACTCGGTTCTCGCGGCCGCCCGGACCGTGAACCGCCGCCTTCAGCAGAAGCTGAACCGTCACGACATAGGCGAGACCGACCTTTGTCTTCAGACTTTCGACCTGAAGGATCCCGTGGCTGGGAAGCCTCGCCTGCGCTTCCCGGGAGACCGGAACACACCGACCTGGCGTGCTCGCCAAGAGGGAGCCAAGTACCTCGCCGCTGGCGTCTTCCTGGCGATTCGCAACGTTGCCGCCCACGAGGACGAGGTGTCCTGGACCGAGCAGGAGGCGCTGGAGCATTTGGCAACCTTGAGTGTTCTCGCCCGTTGGGTCGAGGAGTGCGACGCGGAGTCTGCTCCCTGAGAAGGTGACGGTTACGGAGGCGACCATCGTGGTTGGCCACGGGCCCGTATGCCCGCGTCGTCGGCGCAGCTCGTCTGGGGCCGAGGTCCCAGTCGAGGCGTCTCTTCAGCTCGTCGAGGGTGGCGCACGCCATCGAGAACCTCCAGGAGTTCAGATAGACAGGCTGGTAATTGAGTTCAGCCAACCAGATAGACAGCCTGATATCTCAGATAGATACTCAACCGTGTGACAGACGTGTTCAGCGCCGCAGTGCGCCGGAGGAACAACGAAGGCATGACCTTCGGCCGTATGGAAGCACTTACCTGGGACGTAGGAGGGAAGGAAGGCAGCCGGTCATCGGCTTGGTGGAACAACATGGCCAGGTACGACATGGAGACCCCGCCTGCGCCCAAGTACTTTCCGGGCATCGCTGCAGTCCTCCAGGTGTCCCAGCGGCGGGTTTCCGAGATGGTGGCCGAGCAGTGGTACCACGTGAAGCCCGACGATCGACTCCCGCGTGGCCTGGAGCCCCTGGTCTCCGCAGCGGAGACGCTGGACCCGGAAGACGTGGAACGGCTGACGGACATGGCTCGGCACTTGCTGGAAATCCGGCGAGAACTGAGAGGTCTCCAGGGCGGCGAAGGAGACTACGACCCGGACTAGGGCCTGGCCAGAAGGCTAGCGGGCAGGGGCTGTGTCATGAGATCCCTTGCCAATCAAGTTAGTCGCCGCAGGCCAGCGCGGAGCGGACGACTGACTTCGTTGTCCAAGGACACCTCGGGCCGAGGCACGGAGGGGCTCGACGCCGCACCACCAAGGACACGGCCGCTTCGAAGCGTGCGACGAGCGGTTCAAGCGGGTGGCGGAGGCGAAATGCGAGCCGGACCGAGTCTTCCAGAAGGTGGTCAGGAAAGCCCTGGGCCTGGAGCAGCCCGACGTACGGCAGCTGTGCCTCGGGGTTTGCGGAACCGCATGCGCCGAGGGGCTGTCCCTGTGGGGACAGCCCCTCGGCGTTCGGGACGGGTTGAGGAGTCAGACGTCGGCAAGGTGATTGGCGAGGTGCAGCGCGCCGATAGCCACCGACAGCGCGGCGTGCAGACCGATGGTCTCAAGCAGTGTGGGATGGACGATCGGGGTCCAGTCCCCGTGAAGGTTCGGCCATGTGGCGAGGGTGACGTCCGCCGAGGCCAGGCCCAGGCGGGCAGTGACGTCCATCCCGCCGGAAGGGGCGCGTTCCCAGTGCAGCAAAACGGAGCCCGGACGAAGGGGAGCGCGGTCTTGCACGGACACCCAGGTCGCATGAATCGGCTCGGTGGCGTACCGGGGCACGGAGCGGACGAAGGCACCACGTACGCCTGAGGGCATGGGACGTTGAGCCAGATCGCCGAGAATCAAGGGCGTTCGCCTCGGGCTCTTCGCGCATGCTGCGGGCTGGGCGCATGACTGGTGGTTCACGCGTCGGCCCAGTCGAGCTGAGTGCGGACCTCGGCCGGCACACCCTCTTGGCCGTTCTCGGCGAGGTATACGGCGGCGTCTGGGCCACTGGTCTCGATGAGGCGACCGACGCGGTGGGCCTGGGGCCAGTCCGGGTTGATGGCGAAGTACACGGGGAGATCCGCATCGACGACCTGGAGCTGGTGTATCAACTGGCGAACGGTGATCACATGCGGCAAGAGAGAATCCTGAGTTGGTGAGGGGAGCGGTTGGCGTAGGTCAGACGCAGGCACAGCAGCGGTTGGGGAAGGCGATGAGTGCAGCGATGAAACCGGCCACGGCCTGAGCCGGAACGCTGGGCCCGAGGGCCTGGCTCCACGCCATCTTTCCGTCGGCGTCCTTGACGTGGATGTGCCACAGCTCGCCGCGCGCGGCCTCCTTGGTCTCGGGGAGGAACCCGACGTACACACGCTGGTCGGGGCTGGAGCAGTGGACGTTGGCGTAGAGGTCGGGGATGACGTCCCAACCCTGGCCCTTGAGGAGATCGATGACCGGGCCCGCACAGTGGCAGTCGAGAAGCCATTCGCGGTTGCCGAGCGCAGCGTGCGGAGATTCGGCGGGGAGGTGGAACGGCGTGGTGGCGCTAAGTGTCACGAGTAGCAAACCCTCCGTTGACCTGCGGCTTTTCGAAGTGGTTGTACGTTGACATGGCCGACGGGCAGGTCTCCAGTCCTTCCCAGCGGTTGGTGTCTGCCGTGGGCGAACTGGCGGTGTGGTGGCTGATGAACCGAGGAAGGAATGGATCGGTCGCCCCGGGAGCTTTTCCCGGGGCGACCGATGCGAGGGGAAGGGCGGCGTGTTGGACAGGGAGATGTGTACGTACGACGAGACTGTGGACGACGCGGTGGCGGCGTCCCTGGGACGATCCCGCATGGCGGCTGGCGGTCGGATTGAGCTGAGCGTCGAGGAGCTCGCGCAAGCGGTGGGCGATACCGCCGGGGATCCGCCCGTGCAGGAGCGTCGTGGGGCCGACGGGCGCTAACGGCGGCACCGTCTCATGAGCGCGCCGCCGCAGCTCGCCGGTGGTGGGCAGAGCGGGTCGGCAGGACAGCACTAGGGCTGACCGTGATTGCGGGCGCTGCCGCGGGCCGGCCGACGAGGTGATTGGCGTGGGAGCGTGTGCGCGCGGCTGCGGCACGCCGAACGTCCAGCGGGGTCGGCAACGGGGGAGACACAGGGTGGATTCGGGCGGTACTGCGGTTTCGCTCCGGAACTTCAGGCTCGTAGCGGAGCACAGGGCTGGGGTCGGCCAAGCGCCCGGTGGTCGCCGCAATCAGATCGATGGGGACCGTGGAGGTGAACGTGGCGTACCAGCGCGAACTGAAGCTGTCATGGCCACCCCAGAGCAACCAGCGGTCCTGGTCGCCGCGGAGCTCGGCGTGTCGATTCAGGATCCCGCTCCTGTAGGTGAGGCCGGCGAGCCCGTCGGGTGCCGTGAAGAGGGTGGTGAGCTGCCAGCTTCCTCGCCTCCATCCGGCGCCTTCCAGAGACCGAAAGGCGTCCTCTGCCGGGCGACGAGGACTGCCCAACACGGATTCCGGATCCTCGGAGCAGCCGGTGGCAAGGGCAAAGGTGAAGGCGGTCACCAACTCCGTTGGAGTGTTGGAATCGAAGGTGGCCAGCCAGTCTGGCGGTCCGAACGGGTCGCTACGGGCGGCGACCTTCCACAGGGTGTCGTCCGGGCCTTCGGGTAGGAATCCGAGCCGGACATGCTGGTCGGGGGAGGAGACGTAGACGTTCGCCAGTTCGTCGTTCTGCGCCGTGAACCCGTGGTCGAGGAGTGGTTGCATCGCCGGGTCGCCGATCGTGGTGGCGCCGGCGAGGTACAGGGGAGTCACGTAGACGTCGCCGTCGAGTGTGGGTGAGGGCATGCGGGATCTCCGGGTGTGAGCGGTGGGCCGTCAGCGCTGGCGGCGTGAACGACCGCGCGCGGCAGGTGACGCGGGCCGGGTTGCGCCCTTCGCTCCGGGCGCCAGCGTGTGGACTGGTGCAACGAGGACCTCGGTACTTGGGGCGAGATCGCCGAGGTCGAGAGGCGGCATGCGGAAGTGCCTCCGGGCGGTGAATGAGGGGCTAGGGGTCATGACCGGCGACGCACTCGCGGAGGAGCCGTGGAAGCGGAGGGGGCCGGCGAAGCGGCGTGTGCCGAATGGGTCCTCCCGTGCGGGGAGCGGGACCGTGCCGCCTCTGCACGACGGCCGTGCAGAGGCGACGCTCCGGCGGATGCCTCCCGTTCACGTTCCAGTCGGCGAGCCGCGGTGCGGTAGGCGGCGTGGTCTTGGCGCTCGCCGACTGCCAGGAGGTAGATCTCCCGGCGGTGCTGCGAGGACGCTGGGGCGTCGCGGTACTGGATGACCATGCGCCAGCGGGTCTCCGGATCGACGTAGATCTTGTGGCAGCCCGCGAGCTCGCGGGTCAGCGCCGCGCCGCGTTCGTTGCCGTGGACCAAGTGCTGTAGTTCCAGCAGCGCCAGGTCGCGGATGCTCTCCGGGACCGAGCGCAGGTCGGCCAGGGCCTCAGGGTGCGCCGCGAAGGCGTACCGCGCCCGGCTCACGGCGCACCCCGGCCAGAGCGCGGAGCAAAAGGAGTCACGGCAGGAGCCGTGACAGGTGCCGGCGGGACCGCGAGGCCGGCCGTTCCGGCGAGCGGTGAGCGGGCGCGGGCAGCCTGGGCCCTGTGCCCCTCGGTGCTCCGCGGACCCGGTGCCAGCGGGAGAGGGGAGTTGCGGTTCATGGCCCAGGCGTCCGCCGACTCGGCACTGGTGAAGGCCTCTTCGCGCACTGTGTACGAGCGGAAGTCCTCGGCCGTCTCTTCGAGGAAGAGAAGGTAGGGAGCGCGCGTGGCATCCGGGTGGCTGTCGTGCACGAGCGTGCGCACCTCGGTGCCGAAGCCGAAGGAGCCCGGATTGTCGGTGTAGTGGTCGATGACCTCATACCGGCAGTCGGGGTTGGTTCGGAGCAGGTCCTCCAGCCGCGAGGTGAGTTCGTCGGTGGGGTACGGACCGGGGTTGAGGGTCGGCATGGTGGCCGTCGGCGGGCAGCCCTGGCGGATAAGCCAGTTCTGGGCGAGCGGCACGACGGGGGCCCGCTCGTACTCGAACGTGAACGTTCGCTGATCCACGTCACGGGTGAGGTGGAACGCGACGTACACCGCCGTGCCGGGCACGTCCCAGATTGCCGCCCTGTCGTAGAACAGCAGGTAGCTGTCACGTCCGTCGTCGCTGTGGTGCTCTGCGAGCGGCTCGAACATGTCGTCCGAGAGCGTGACCGAGGAGAAGTCGCGCTCGACCGCCTCGGTGGCCGGCTCGAAGCCGTCGATGCGGTAGTCCGGCACCTGGGGTTCGTCCATGTTGGCCATATCAGGTTCCCGCGGACTCGGGCGAGGCCAGGAGCCGGTGGTTGGGACGGTTCGGGCTGGTGGTGCACGCGCTGAACGGGCCGTCAGGTGTGCGCAGTTGGAGCAGCGTCGGGTCGAGGTGGTCGCGGTGCCACGTCGAGGGTCCGGTGAGCCCAGCCTCGACGTCGGTCAGCTGCTGCCAGGCCAGCCACAGGGCATGCAGGCGGGCCACGGCCTCGGGATGCTCCTCCCACTGCTGGCACCAGGGGCGGCCGGTGGTGATCTCCCGGCCGTAGACCGGCAGCAGCAGGTCGTGGACCCAACTCGTCAGTGCCGCAAGCTCCTCGGCGTACGCAGTGCCGTCGAGCGCCAGGATGAAGATGGAAGCCGGGCCCTCCTGTGGGCCACCTGGCCCGGCCGCTGCCAACGCGGCGACCGGGCCCTCGCCGTCACCGGCCTCCCCGCTGCCATCGTCATCCGAGGGCGGTGCGTCGTCGGTGAGCCGGGCGAGCGTCTCGCCCTGCTTACGGCTCTCCGTGACCAGCTTCGCGACCGTGGAGACCAGGTCGTCCAGGTCGTGGTCCGGCACACGTATCGGCTCGCTTTCCTGATCGGGTTCAGCCATTGCTACCCCTCCGCAAGATCGGGTGGTTGGGGTGGCGAGGATCCGGAGAAATCCGGGTTTGGCCCGGCCGGGAATCCGGTGTAGAAAGCGCCGTTCACCGCGAGTCGTGATGGCGGCAGACGGGGATGGGAGGAGCGAGGATCTCCAGCGCGTGAGCGGCCTGCTGCGGAACAACTCCGTTGCCTAGTATGGCTAGTTGGGCCGGGCGTCCCACTTCCGGGGTGGCTGTCACCCAGCCGGGAGCAAGTCCCTGCATCCACTCCACGAACAGCGGGCTGAGGCGTCCCGCCCCGTCGGTGGGTTGGGGCGCTGGGCGTGTGATGCGCTCCCATCGGGCGATGGCCGCCGCGTACGGACCCCATGTCTGGGGCCGCCCTCGAACAGCGTCTGCGCCGGAGGCGTCCCAGAGCCAGCGGCCGTGTGCCGCCTGGTTGTGCGCGTGGACTCCGTGCCCGGGGCATGCCTCAAGCGGACCGCTGCCGAGGTTAGGGTCAAGTCCCCATTGCCGTGCCGCTGGTTCTGCGAACCTTTGGCCCCGTCGGATGCCTTCGGCGTCGGCAGGAGCCACTCCACCTCGTCCGCCAGATTCGGACCGTGGCCGCCCGCCTTCCGCTTGACCGGATGCTGACTCCCACCGTTCGTCGCCAGGTTGCTGGTCGGCGTCTTCAGCAGGGGCGGTCCGCCAGGAGGGCCAGGCAGCGAGGAAGATCCGCTCGCGACGGTGCGGGGCTCCGACATCAGAGGCGCGAAGCACACACCAGCGTGCATCGAACCCGAGGTCGGCCAGGGAGCCGAGTACGGCACCGAGTGCGCGCACAGCAGGCTGGCCTGCAGTGTCTCCCAGACACCACGGGCAGGGTTCCACGTCGCCAGGGGAACCGGCGGGGGAGGTGAGGAGTCCTCGGACATTCTCGATGACCACCAGGCATGGGTTGAGGGCTTCGATGGCACGGACGATGTGCAGCCACAGGCCGGACCGGGTGCCATGAGCCAGTCCGGCGCGACGGCCGGCGACCGAGACGTCTTTGACAGGGGAATCCGGCCGTCAGGACGCACACCTCCGGTGCGTCGGCCCAGTTCACGGCCATGATGTCGCCGAGGTTCGGCACGGTCGGCCAATGCCGGGCAAGGATCCGGGCCGGGACAGGATCGATCTCGGCGTGCCAGGCGATCGTTCCGCCGAGGACGGCCTGGACGCCGAGATCCAGGCCGCCGTACCCGGAACACAGGCTCCCGATCGACGGCCAGGGCGGTGCCGTTGGATGGTCAGCGCGCATAGTGAGACGCCGGCATGTAGGCGAGACGGATCGGCTCGGCCACGGGGAGCTTGGCCGGGACGCGGTAGATCGAGTTCGCGGGGCGTGCCGAGCGGCTCAGCGCGGCGAGGACGCGAGGCGGGGTGCCGTCAATCCGGTCGGCAGCGCACCGCAGTACGACGACCGTTTCCTGCAACGAGTCGACGGTGAGGTCCAGCCGGTCCTGCACGACGTCGAATGCGGCTTGGCGGGCATCACGAAGGTCTGCCGAGGTTAGGGCTTCCGCGTACTTGCGTAGGAACCCGAGCTGCTCGAAGGCTTCCGTGTAGGTGTTCATGGCGCACCCCGCCGGGGCGGACGCGCTGGTGTAGGCGGCGATGACCGGGCCGAAGTCGAGGCCCGGATCGGTGTCGATGGCGCGGAAGAGCACCTCGTCGGACAGGTCTTTCACGAGTCCCGTGAGCGCGCCGAGATGATGGGAAGCGGTGACAAGGTCGGGCAGGGAGCGCTGCCGGTACGTCCGGACGATCTCGGAGCGGAGTTGCTCAAACTCCCTGGCTACCGCGTAAAGTTTGGCCTTTTCCAGGCTCGCGCGGCCGGTGTGGTCGGTCATTACTGACTCCGATGGTTGTGGCGGTCGGGAAGCGCGGTGCAGGAGGCCGCGGTCGTCGCCGCAGGGCCCGCGGTGTCCGCGAGGGGGCTACGGGCGCGGGCAGCGTCGATGCGCGCGGCTAGTGGCGGAGCACTGGGCCGGCTGACCGGTCGTCGCGGCTCAGGTTCGGCTTCGTGTGCTAGGCGCAGGCGGCGGCGCACGTCGTCCAGCGGGCCGAGCGCGTGCAGGGCGTAGCCGATGAGCTGCCCGGGCGCGAGCGCGTCGTGGTCGGCCAGATCTCCCACCTGCTGTGCCGCCAAGGTGGCCGTGCGGACGAGGGAGGCTTGGACGACCTGTTCGCCGACGTGTTCGGCGGCCAGGCCCACGAACGGATCGCAGAGGCGCCGCACACGCTCGGCATCGAGCGTCCCGTGGGCGAGAGCACCGCGACGCTGGACTTCCCACAGCACGGTCAATTGGTCGATCGGCTCACCGCGATGGTGTAGGGCCCCGAGCGCCTGGTAGATCTGCTGATGACCCCGGTCGGCGAAGTCGCCGGGGCGAAGCCACTGCACCAGCCCGAGCAACTGCTCGGGGCGGGAGGTGAGACAGCCGAGGAGGAACTCCTCGTCGGCGAGGACCCGCTCGCCCACCGGCTGAGGGTGCTCGGTCTGGGGAGCGTACGCGTCCGGCGGTTGCACGGGACGTGCCTCGGTGCCCCAGCCGCGAGCGAGGTCCGCGAGTACGTCGGACAGGACCTGGGCGTGGTGCAGTGTCTCCGTCACCGTGCCGACCCGGCTGGCGGCGAGCGCTGCTTGGTGGAGGCGGGCGGCGTGCTTGGCCACACTGCGGTGTATGGCGCCCTCCAGGACCATCCGTCCGTACACAGGGGCGTGGTCGGGGCGCGGGCAGGCCGACACCAGGGAGTGCAGGTATGAGGCGGTGAGCCCACGCGTCCGCGTGCTCGCCTCATGCAGCGTGTCGGTAACCCAGGCCAGAGGGACAGGGATGCCGGCTTTCGTGGCCGCTGCCGGGTGACCGTCGGCCTTGAGCTCGAGCATCGCGTTGTAGACCGCCGCGTGCGCGGGACGGGAGAAGTGTTCCGGTCGCAGCCAGGGCGAGAGCCGGTCAAGCTGGCCGGGCTCCAGGAAGATCGCGCCCAGTACGGCTTGCTCGGCGTGGACGAGGGGGGTCACGACCGCGCCTGGCGGGCGGCATGGCCCTGGGCCGGTATCCCGGCGACCGCGCGGTCGGCCGCGGCCAGGTCGGCGGCGAAACGGTCCAGCTCACTCGTGAAGACGGGGTCCGAGGCGAGCACAGACCCGGATGGGGATACGAGCCACCAGTCGGTGCCACGCCGTACGACGGGTGTGCCGGCGAGGTGCTCGGACCGGCGGGCCAAAGCCCAGGACGGGGCGGGGTGGGACATGGGAGTACCTCAAGAAGACGACGAGGGCGACGGCCCGGGGGATACGAGGCGGATGGGGCGTGCTCCATCGCGTCTCGCCAGCCGGGGGCCTGACAGCAGCGGGGTCATGCGGCCGGGCCGAAGTCGTGGCGACGCAGGTTCTTGGCCAGCGCTCGCTCGGTGATCGCCGCGGTCTCTTTGGCGGAGGCGGCGCCGAGCCGGTCGGCGTCCGGCTCCCGGTACCAGGGCTTGAGGTCGAGGAGTGCGGGGCGGATGCCGGTGGCCAGCAGGAGGGCGGAGCCCTTGGGAAGAGCGCGGATCGCGTCAGCCGGCAACACCCGCTCCTGACGCATGGAGACCGACGTGGACTTGCCCGACTGGCTGGTGGACACCGAAACCGTGCGGACGTCGTGGTCGCCCACCAGGCGGCTGAGCTTGTCCGCGAAGTCGGCGTCGTCGATGCCCGAGCCGACGAGCTTGATCGTCGCGGCGGACCACAGGGCGTCCATTCCGGCCTCGCCCCAGACCCGGACGCCCTGCCGGTAGGACTGCAGGATTGTGACTGGAATGACGCCCCGGGAGCCGAGGTGCGAGTACAGGTCCGGCAAGTCGGCGATCTTGCACACGTTGGCGGCCTCGTCGAGGATCGCGAGCAGCGGAGCGTCGAGCCGCCCACCGTCGCGCTCGGCCTGGATCACGGCCGCGCGCATCACCGCGTCGGCAGCGGCGGCGATGACCGCCGAGGCGGACCCGCCGCCGTCCTTAGACAGCAGGAACAACGTGCCCTTGCTGGTGGCGAAGGCCTCCGGTTTGAACTCACGGATCTTGGCGAGTCCGCTGGGCGGCGTGACCCAGGCGGCGATGGCCGGGTCGAGCAGGCAGCTGGCGTACTGCCGTGCGGTCTCGAAGATGCCGTCCCGGGTCTCGACGGCGCCCGCCATGGTGCCCTGCAGCTGGGCGGCGACCGCGTCGAGTCCGGCATCCTGGAGCAGGTCGATTGGGGTGCGATCGGCCGGGGAAGCGAGCCAGGCCAGGACATCGGTAATCGGCCGCCGGTCACGGGCGGCGGCGAGGAACAGCGCGGTGAGAGTGTTCGCGGCGGCGGTGGACCAGAAGTCGCCCGCGCTCGAGTCGTCCACGGAGGCGGTCACAAAGTGCCCGGCCAACCGACGTGCCCCGGCGAGATCACGGGCATCGGCAAGGATGTCCCACCACATCGTCTGAGGTGCGTGGGCGATCTGCTGCGGATCGAGCGTCCACACCGTGCCCACTTCGGCTCGGGCCGCGAGGGTGGCGGTGTAGGCGTCACGCGCCGCCTTGTTGGAGGTCAGCAGCACCGGTCCAGGCGCGCGCAGGATCGCCGGGATCGCCAGACCAGAAGTCTTCCCGGACCGGGGCGCCATGATCGCCAGAATCACGTCCTCCCACGAGGAGCGGACCTCGCGCGCGCCGGGCGCGAGCGTGCCCAGCAGAACGCCGCGGTCGTCGGGTACTACGTCCTTGGACCTGGTGCCTTTGAGGCTCGGACGAAGATCGATCGCCTTGGCCGCAATCTTCTTCGGCATCAGGTCGGCCAGATCGCGCTGATCCGCTAGCCCCTTGGCGTTGCCACGCAGTCGCAGCCACACCTTCGCAGCCAGCAGCGCGGCGGTTACGAGGATGAGTGCGGGCAGGACATAGCAGGCGCCAACGAGGACGGGCTGCGGGACGTGGGGCCAGACCTCATGGGGATGCAGTAGTGCGTCGGTCGGTTCGTACGGGGCCCAGGAGCCGGACCTAGTGAGGGCGTTGGCGCCGTTGCCGAACAACCAGGCCAACGTCCCAGCACCCATGCCAAGGGCGGCGACGGACAGCATCAGGTACAGCAGGAAGTCGGTGCCGGTGGTGGTCGACGGCGTGCTGGTGCGTGCAGGAGACAATGCGCGGTCCCGGTACGTGGTGCGGGTTGGGCGGTGTGCTGGGGTCGGCGAGTTCTTCTTGCGATCACGGGTGGGCTCCTGGCGGCTGCGGTCGGTGGAGGAGGGAGTCGAGGCGGCGGCTGAGGCCGAGTTGCCCGGGTGCGCAGGCGGCGTGGTGGTCAGGGCCTCCGGTTCGGCCTCGACGTGGGCGGCGGAGCGGCAGATGACGCCGCAGGCCCGGGGGTGGGCTTTTCTGTGTGCCGGGTTGTCGGGGCGGTCGTGTAGTAGTTGGCGACTCGCGTCCGCCAGCTCGGCTTCGCCAGACGATCGAGTGCGCGCAGCTGGTCGGCGGCGTCGTGGAGCTCTTCGCCGAGGGAGGCGAGCGTCGCGGCGGCTTCCGCGAGGTCGTACGAGAGGTCCCAGCCGGCGTCGGTCTCGGATGCCTTGGCTTGCTCGGCGGCGGCCTCGAAGAACTCGCTGAGCCGGACGAGCACACCGTCGTCGGGGTCGATTACGTGCTCGGTGAGATCGGCAGCGCTTTCGTACGTCTCGGCGCCGTTGAGTTCGTCGGTCAACCGCAGGATCTGTTGGCCATGGACGCGTTTGCCCTGGGGGGCGGAGGGCGTGGTGATGGCACCGACGCGCAGATCGGGGCCGAGGCCGACGCGGTAGCCAACGGCGGTGAGCATGTGGGCAGCCTGGCTGGCCATCTGGTTCTCGCGGGCTTCGCCCATGTCCCAGGGCAGGCGGTACCAGAAGGACCGAGGCGTCGTCTCGATGACGAAGCCGGCCCGTTTCAGGAGTATGGCGGCGAGTTCGTCTCCGCCTTCAGCTGTGACGTTGCCGGTCGGATGGCGTGTGATGACGACATCAGGCGCAATGGGCATGGTGGGTCTTCCGTTCAGAAGTGTGGGTTCTCGGACGGCCGGTCGCTCGTGGAGGCGGCTTCCAGCAGTTCAGGCAGGTCCGCGGGGTCGGCGTCGCGCTGGTCGATCCACCAGCCGGCGTGGGTCAGGGGTCGTACGGCGCCCTCGATGGCCTCCCACTCCGCCTCGCTCGTCGTTCCTTCGACGACGAGCGAGGTGTACGCGGCGGAGACGAGCTGGTGGCGACATCGGGTGGCCCAGGCGACCGCGCGGTCGGTGCCGTCCAGCGGGGGCATGCGGTACTGCTCGGACCACTCCTCGGCCTTGGCCTGCTCGGTCGCCCTCTGCTTCGCGAGCCACTCGCCCTTGGCCTCGGTGTCCTCCTCGCGGGAGGCCAGCCAGCAGTCGGAGCAGTCCCGACTGGCGAGCCAGCGCGCGTATCCGGCACGCCTGTCGGCGGGACGGTCGGAGAGATCGGCCTCAGCGGTGTGACCGCAGGCGTGGTTGATGGTCCAGAACTTCTTCACGGCCATGGGCCGGACTTCTTGAATCTCGAGGAAGGGGGGATCAGCGCGTACGGCTTGGGTTGGCCGGACCGGCCTGGGGCCGCGGCGCCACCTCGTTCTGACGCATCGGGCCGTTGTCCGGGCGGTTAGGGGACGACGCCACGGCGGCGAGCGCTCGCGCGGTGTGAGTGCCCCGGAGCCACTCCTGCCGGTCCGGCAACGGCGCCTCGGCCAGGGGAGGGGCATTCTCGGGAGTCGAGTCGGGCATGACGGCTAGTTCGAGCTGGGCGCCGACGAGCTCTTCACCGAGGAAGGCGACGTGATGGGCGATGTCGCGCAGATGAAGGCCCAGTTCGTGACCGTTGTGTGTCCCAAGCCGCTCGCACCAGGCGGCGGCCGTGTCGATCAACTCCTCTAGGTCGAGCACGACGCCGTGGTGCTCGTCGAGGATCTCGCCCAGGGTCTCGGAGACGTCCGCCGCGCGACGCAGCCCGTGCAGTTCGCCGGTCAACGCGGTCACGGACTGGCCGGACTGTGGCGCCCGTGCCGAGACTCCGTCCGAAGTCGGGACCGGTGACGGAATCATGATCCTCGGATTGGCCGCGACGGAGAGACCGGCCTCCTGGAATTGGCGGGTCGCGCTGGCCACGGTCCGTACCGCCGTGTTGTGGGGCGTGTCGTCCGCCAGCAGGTAGACGTCGAGGTGCTCGCTGTAGCGGAAGTGGTGTTTGCGCAGGACCTCGTCCAGAAATGGGCGGTCGTCCGCGACGGCGGCGGCCACCCCGAAGTCGGGGTGCATCCCGAAGGCGACGTCCGGTTCGAGTCGCAGGGTCATCGCGGAGGCTCCTTGGCGTGCGGTTCAGCGGGTGTGGACCGGCTGCGGGGCGACGGGGGCAGGGCGGGACTCGGCGGCGACTGCGGGATCTCGTGCGGGCAGTGCACCCGCCCTGGCTGGAGAGACTGTGGTAGCGGCCTGCGCCCGGCGCTGTTGCGTCGAAGTCGTCGGATCGGGGCGCCCGTTGCCGCAGATGTAGGAGAAGGCGTCGAAGGCGAGGTCCGTGCTTGCCAGCCGGGTCTCGACATAGTGGAATTCACCCTCGCCGTGGAGCAGGACGCCCTCACGGGTGTGCGTGTCCGTGCCCACCGCGCGCAGGGTGCCCTCGGGATCACGGACCTGGTCGTGAACGACGATCCGGCCTGCTCGGATGTCAGCATCGAGCGTGCGTGCCGAGGCGAGCGCGGCTTCCTCAACGGTGGACAGCGACGGGGCGGAAGGGTTCTCCAGTCGGCCGAGGAGACCTCGTCCCGCGCCGAGCCGGGCATGAGGCTGGAGGTCGTACGCGGCATCGGAGGTGACGCTGTACTGCGCGGCCCGCAGGGACTGGACCGCTTGCGCCCCACGCCGGCCGGGGGCACGGTGCGGGTCGGTCAGGCCGTACAGGGCGCTGCCGGGCAGCCGCTCGAAGCCGACGAGCCGCAGGATGTGCTCGGCGACGTGATTGTCGTGCGACGTCGCCGCCACGACGCCGTAACGGTCGTGGTGGCCGACGGTGATGTGCGGGCGTGTGTCCGCCACGAAGATGCACCTCGCAGAGGTCGGGGCCGTGCGGAGGATGAGGATGCAGCCGGAAGGCGGATTTGGTGTGGCCGGAGAATTGGGTTAGGTCTGTCCGGTGGATCGTGCGATCGGCCCGCATGGACCCAGGGTGGTGGGAACGGTAAACAGCCGTGTTGTACGGCGGTGGTGCGTTCATCGCCTGGAAGACTCTGTGCGTCACCGTGCTGACCGCACTCGGCCTGCTGGGGCATCCCCGTGAGGACGGGCATACAGAGAACCTGGGAAACCAGTCAGCGTGAGGGCTCTCGTGCCGCCTTGTCGCTAAATCGTCGGCGCGGACGGGTGCTGCCTCACTACCGTGGCTACGTGGCCACGACGAGCATGTCCTCCGCGAGCCAACCACTTGCGCCCGTCTATCCGTACAACGAACCGGGTCAGGTCGTCCTTCTACACGATGGGCCGATCGGTGGGCTAGGGGCAACCGACGTTGCCGGGCGTGTCGAGTTGACCTGCTCTAACGGTTTCAGCTTCGAGTGGAAGGTTGGGGATGGGGCGTCGCCAGGCTTTGCCAACTGCGACGAGGTTTCCCTGACGCTCCGTCGTCCAATGGGCGACATGTCCATGCCTGGAGTACCGCGCAACATCGACGGAGGATGGTCGAACTGGGCCTCATTCGGGGACCCCAATGCTCCATTGACCCGAGTCGTCGTTCATTGGTTCAACCGGCCCAACTGGCACGGCCCGCTGAAACTGGTGGCGAAGACTGCCAGCGGAGAGCAGGAGTGGTCAGGCCGTTGGGTGCACCAAGCGGGCGGTTGGAAGATCACGCTCGACGTGCGCCCCGACTACCAGCGGGTTTGGTGCGATCTCCACACGAGTGATGTGTACGTGATGACGCACGTCATGGAAGTGCGTCGAGCCGACGGCTCGCCCTTCACAGCTGACGAGGTAGATCCCGTGCTGACCGCGATGCACGTCGGGATCTCGTTTGCCCTCGGCCGATGGGCCGCTCCCATGCTGCCGGTCGGCGAGGACAGCGACGGTCGCGTGGTGTGGGAGCAGTGGGGAGTTTCTCACTGCGACCCAGCGCGCAGGATCAGTGATGGTTGGTGGTACGACCAAGACCACGAATCGCTTGGCGACTTCTTGAGTCTCGTGATCGATGCCTTTGGTGCCCCTGACAAACGCGTGCCGCTGCGTTTTCAGATGATGTATGCCATCTCCGCCACACGGAGCCGTGACTTCGTCGAGCCCCGGATCATCATGGGTACGGCTGGTCTGGAACACATCATGTGGGAGCGTCTCGTCCTCAGCGGAGCTCTGACAAAGCAACAGTACAAGCACCGCCCGGCACATGACCTGCTGCGAACGGTACTGCGGGGTGCCCGAATTCCTGTCGATATCGACCCCGACCTTCTGCCTGCTGCCGCACAGTATGCCGCTGACGCAAAGGCCGATGAGAACAGGGACGTCGACGGGGCCGACGTCGTGACGTGGGTTAGGAACCGACTGGTGCATCCACAGGAGTCGCAGGAGCCGGTGTACCGACTGGACGGCCTGACGAGGGACGCGTGGCTCCTCGCCCGGCACTACCTCGTGTTGCTGATAATGAACTCGGTGGGGTACGACGGCAGTTACAGAGACCTCAGACGAATCCGTGGTTCGGTAGGTGACGTGGGTAGCGTGCCCTGGGCCTGATGAGACCGTTAGCGAAAGGACCACCGTGGCGAACAACGATTCCCAGGTTGACCTGGAGATGCTCGGCTCTGCGTTGCTTGGTTACCACCGCGCTATCGCACGGTTCGGTCAGGACTCGGCGCGCGTTGCCGAGGGCGAAGACATCCTCGGAGCGCTGGCCTCGGCCACCGAGTGCCTCTTCTGGGCATGCTCACTCGAAGAACAGCTTCGCAAGAACGACCCCACGTACGAAGAGGGCACTGATCAGTACGGCCGAAGTCTTGTACAAGGGGCTCGATGGGCTCGGAACCAGGCGACTCACCAACTTGCCTTCGTCGTTTCCCGCTCTGGTGACCCGGTGTATCCCCAGCCAGTACCAATACGCGAGGCTGAAGTGGTTTGGCGGCGTGCGGACGAGATGCCGACGGCCGAGCAAGAACGTCGGGGTCAACGTGCGGCGTACGACCAGTACCTGTCTGGCAGGTCGGCACGAACGACGTTCGACAGCATCGCTGGCTTCTTCGCCAGTGAGCAGAACAGACCGGGCTCCCTCCTGAACAAGATGACCCAGGGCTGATCACTTCTGCTGGGACCGATCATTTCGGTGGGCAGATCTGGTGGGACTGATCGCCTGCATCCGAAACGGACAGCCAAGCTGGTGCCGTCAGGTTCGTGTCGACAGGCATCGCCGAGGCCGGGGAGGCAGCGGCAGATCGTGTGCTTCAGGTGCATGGGTGTGCCTTCCGGTATGGAGGGGCGTGGCGCGACGGGGCGGAGAGGGGGAGCCGAGGCGATGCGTCGGCTCCCCAGGAGGGCCTTGATCGCGAGCGGACGGCTCAGGCGTGCATTCGGGCGTCGGTATCGAACAGCTCGCGCTCGTGCGGGTGCAGCAGATGTTGAGTGATGAACGATCGGCCTGCGACCTTCCACAGACCGCGTCCCTTGGTGAGGGCGGAAACAGCCTGCGTCTCGACACCGGTGAGGCCCAGCAGGGCAGCCGCGGAAGCGAGTTGGTCGGCTTCCTGGCGGTAGATGATGCGGGTGGAGCAGTCGGTGAGCAGGCCCTCGGCCAGTGCGCGGCCCCGGGAGCCGGCGTCGCCGGCGGTGAGCAGGTCGCTGAGGCGGTGGATCACCATCATGTTGGCGATGCCGAGCCCTCGGCTGAGCTTCCACTGGCTCTGCATGCGCTCCAGCAGTGCCACGTGCCGCATCACGCGCCACGCCTCGTCGTAGATCACCCACCGCCGTCCGCCGGTGGGGTCGGCCAGCGCGGACTCCATCCAAGCCGAGGCGCAGGTCATCGCAAGGACGAGCGCGGTGTCGTCGCCGGCGCCGCCGAGCCGGGACAGGTCGATGGAGAGCATCGGTGCGGCCGGGTCGAAGGCCACGGTGCTTGGCGCGTCGAACATTCCCCCCAGGTCGCCGTGGACGAGGCGCCGCAGTGCGTGCGCCAGGTCCTCGGCCGCCCGTCCGAGACGTCCGGACAGGTCCCCGAGTGCGGCGTCGAGGCGTGCGGGTGAGCCGAGTACGTACGCGACGTCACCGAGCAGCGGAGTGGTCCCGGCGGCTTCGGCGTGGGTGACTGCCTGGTCGAGTGCCACATCCAGCGCGGTGTGCTCCATCGGGTGCAGGTCGCGCCGCAGAACGGTCTTCGCGAGGGAGCCGAGGAGAAGCAGGCGTCGCTTGCGGACCTCGCCTGCCCAGTCGTCCTTGTTGACGCCGAACGGCCGGGTGGGGGCGTCCAGCGGATTCAACCGGCCGGGAAGGCCGGGGCCGAGGGCGATGGTCTGCCCGCCCAGCGCCTGGGCGACCATGGTCCATTCGCCCTTGGGGTCGCAGGGGACGTAGATGCGGTAGCCGAAGGCCACGGCGCGTACGGCGAGGGACTTGGCCAAGGCGGACTTGCCCATGCCGATGATCCCGGCGAGCAGGATGTTCGGGTTGGTGAAGCCGTCGAGCCGTGCGTACAGCGCGAACGGGTCGTAGGTGAAGGCGGCTTCCGCGTGCACGTCGCGGCCCACGTAGATGCCCTGGGCGCCCAGGCCGCCCTCGGCGAGGAAGGGGTAGGCGCCGGAGGCGGTGGCGGTGGTCATCCGGTGGGCAGGGAGCTTGAGACGGCCGCTGCGGGCGGAGGCGGGCCCTGGGCGACCCGCGGCTGGATAGGTGGCGCGCAGTTCGTGATCGATGCCGGTCTCGGCGCGGCGGGATTCGGGCGGGGCGGCGTTGCGGGCCTTGTCGCGGGCGGCGGCGAACTGGTCGCGGGAGGCGCGGGCCGTACGGCGGTCGGTCCTGCGGGGGACGAACAGCGGACTGGCGCTGGCGCGGGTGGTTCGGCTGGGCATGGCGGTGGTCTCCGGTGGTCAGTGGCGGGTGAGGCCGGTGAAGGGGTCGCGCAGGTCGGCCGGGGTGTGGTCGCGGCGGACCCGGGCGGCGGTGGAGAGGTGGCGCTGGCACACCGTGAGGTCGGGGGCGCCTTCGGGAAGGCGGGTCCGGCACGCCTTCCGAGTAGGAAGGCGGCCGGTGACCGGGTGTGGGGCCGCGTGGTACGCGGCGTGGAGATGCTCGGCTGCCTGCCACAGCCGGATACGGCAGGCCTTCAGGTGATCGCCCTCGGCGACGGCCACGGGAGAGGTCCGCGCGGTGTGGGCGTCCAGCAGTCCGTACAGGGCGACCAGGTGGGCGTGCAGGGAGTCCAGTTCGGTGCGGCTGGCGGCGACCGGGGCGACGGGGATGTTGATGGCCCGGTGGAAGTCGAGCGCGGCGGTGGCGAACGGGACGAAGTCCGGAGCCAGTTCGGGCAGGGGCTCGGTCGGCATGGGGGTGCCCTTCGGTAGAGCGCGGTCGGTGGTGCTGGGCTGCGCTACGGGCGGGCGAGCGGCAGAGCGGCGTTGGTGAAGGCTTCGGCCTGCTGCCAGGTCAGCAGGCGCAGGTCGACGAGGGCGGCGACTGCGGCGGTCTCGATGGCGGCGCAGGCGGCGTTGAGCTCCTCGTCGGTGTCCGCACTCACCGTGAGCAGGCCGGTGAGTGCGACATCGGCGTGTCCGGCGATGAGCTGGCGCTCACGCCGCTTGATGTCGGCGTACTCGACTGAGTCCTCCTCGGAGTCGACCTGGCCCTTGCGGGCACGCTCGGCGGCGTCCGCTATCACGGTGGCCTTCTTGCGCTGTACGTCCTTGAGGGCGGCGTCAAGTCCCTTGGGCTCGTAGGTCAGCGAGAGGGTGCGGCGCACGCCGGTGGTGAACAGGAGCTGGTGGAGGAAGCCGGGGTTGGTCTCGATGCGCGGCCAGTTCTCGATCCAGAACGTGGCGTGGTGGGCCGAGTCGGTCTGGATACGGTCGGCCTTCTCGACCAGGACGACCGGTCCGGCCGCCGCGGGGTCGGCCTGCGGACGGCCCGAGTCGGACCACTGGTCGAGGGCGGCCGACGCCTTAGGGTCGTACGCGGTGCGGATCACGGCGGCGATCTCGCGGGCGGGCAGCCAGCCCCCGGGCGTGAGGCCGGAGGTACGGGCGGCCTGGTCGAATGTGGAGGCGAGCTGGGCCAGGACGGCGAAGGCTCCGGTGAGTCCGCCGCCGGCCTGGTTGATCAGACGGCGGGCGGCCTTGAGGTCGAGGGCGAGAGCGACGTACGCCTCGTGGGGTGCGGCGGCGGGGCCGGCGGCGGCCAGCAGGTCGCTGTAGACGGGACCGGCGAGCGTGGTCTGGGCGTTTCCGTGCTCGTGCCAGTAGCGGTTGAGCGCGTCGCCGGAGTCGGGGACGGTGCGCTCCAGGACCTGTACGCGGGCGATGTGCCCGGTGCGTGCGAGCGCGGCTAGCGTGCGGCCCCAGCCGGAGACGTTGCTGGCCTGGGCACCCGGGTCCAGCAGGGCGAAGGCGCGGGAGGAGACCTTCACCACGGCGGTGAGGGTGGCCTGGTGCGGATCGTGCACCGCGCCGAGGCGTCCGTCCGGCGAGGTGACCACCCGCAGGGAGGCGGCCGTGCCCGGCAGGTGGAGCAGGCCCTCTCGCTGCGGCCGGGGGGAGGGGCGGGTGAGCCAGACCAACTGCCCCCGCAAGCGTCGGAGTGTGTACTGGATCGCGATCGGGGCCCAGTCGGCGAGCGCGCGTCCGCGATGGCGGATGAAGACCGCCCCGAGGGCGACGGCCCACAGGGGTAGGAGCTTGAGCGCTCCGGTCACACCGGAGGTGAGCAGCACCCCGAGCAGGAGCAGACCGCAGGTGGCAACGACGATCAGCTGTGGGGCCGAGAGACAGAGCAGCACGCCGCGGCGCGAGCGGTGGGGGAACTTGACCGTGCCCGGTCCATCGGGGTGCGGAGCGTCAGGGAGCATGGCGAAGCCGTCCTTGGAGCGTGAAAGGGAAGAAAGAGGGGGAGACGGGGCGGGCCGAGCGGGGCCTCGGCCCGCCCTGTCAGCTGCCAGCTACGAGCCCGAGCCGTCTGTGGGGCCGGGATAGATCCACCGTGGCGGGGTGGCGTCACCTTGTGGGGCAGGACCGGTGCGCCGTGGTGCCGGCGGATCCAGGTGCGTGACCTGCGGGCGTGCGACGGAGGCGCCCTGTGGTGTCGGTCCGGAGACCACTGGTGCCGAGTCGGCTTCCGGGCTGTCGCCGGGGCGTCGGATGAGCGGGACTCCGCGGTCGCCGTCCGTGGGAGGGCGACGGATCAGCGCCCGGCCCTTGTCTCCGGTCTCGCCGGCGTCCTCACCGAAGCGGAGGTGGGTCTGCTTCGGCTTGGCATCACCACCGGATGCGCCGGTCGGATCGATCCCGGAGGCGACTCCGCCGGAGCCCTGGCCCGGAATCGTTGCCGGTCCCTGGGGAGCCCGCATCCCTGTGCCAGCCTGGACCGCGAGCTGTCCCGCGGTCTTCGCCGCACCGGCCGCCACCGCCATCCCTGCGACGCCCGTACGGTGCAGGTCGTCATGGGCCGAGCCGTCGGCTGCCCAGTGCACGAACCGGTACGTCGCGTACGGGCACAGCATCACCAGCACCATCACGACGATGCCCGCCATGGCATCCGACAGAGCGCTGAGCCCGTCGGAAGCGTCGGTCTTGCCCATGGCCGAGACACCCAGCAGGAACACGATCGTCATCAACAGCTTGCTGACGACCAGGGTCGCGGTCGCCTCGATCCACCCACGCCGCCAGCGCCGGGCAACCTCCCAGCCGCCGCCGGCCCCGGCGAACACGGCCAGCGTCACCAGGATCAGGATGCCGACCTTGCGGGCGACCATCACGGCCCAGTACAGGAACGCGCCGACAGCGCACCCGAGGCCGACCATGGCGGGGATCGTCCAGCCCAACGCGTACATCGGACCCAGGTCGTTGACCTCGATGATGCGCCGGATCGCGTCGTCCACCGAACTGTTCGCCGCCCTGAACAAGCCGGCACTGAGCGCGTCGACCACGGTCAGCGCGACAGTGGTGCAGGCGATGGCGGCGAAGGCGAACAGGACACCGGCCACAGTGCCGTACACCGCCTGAACCAGCGCGCGTTCGTCCCGGCGCCAGGCGGCGCGGGTGAGTTGCAGACAGAAGGTCCCCACGGTCAGGACGAGACCGATGGGCAGGATCAGCTCGTAGTTGCTCCGGAACCATTCGGCATTCAGGTCGATGGCCGTGGTCTTGTCGACGGCTTTCGAAGCCAGGTCCGCTGCGGCCTGGGCCAGTTCGCCCATCGATTTGGCGATCCAGGCGCCGATGCCGTCGGTGACCGCCTCGCCGGTGGACCCGACGACGCCGCCGATGGTGTTACAGACCGTGTCCATCACGGGCAGGTCGCAAGCCCCCATGAGGACACCTCCTTTCGGGAATCGGCGGCGATCACGGCGCCACGTTCGGCAGCACGCCGACGAGGGCGCAGTTATGGTGGGGGCGGCACTGGACGGCGAGGGTCGTCGAGCGGGACTCTGCTCCGGCGCCCGAGCCCTTCCAGACGATGGACTGCTTGCCGGTGGCCGTGACGGCGTAGACGTATGCCTCGGTGATCGCGCCGGGGTCCTGGGCCAGGGCGGTCTTGAACGCCTGCGGGAAGTGGCCCTCGCCGACGCGGGCGCTGGCGTGCTGCCCGTTGTCGTGCATCCGCGCCCACAGCACCGGGCTGGGCACCTGGTCCGTGACCGAGTTCCAGTCGGCGTCCTTCTTCTCGCCGGTCATCCACCGCTTGAGGCCGGCCAGGTGCTCGGCCTGGGAGAAGACCCGGGTGTCGTAGGTCCACAGGACCTTGGTGGCGGCCTTGGCGAACTCGATCGGATCGGTCGTCCTGGGCGGCGCGGCCACCGCCTCCCCGCCGTGCGCGGTGGCAGCCGGGGCGGGGGACGCGGAGGAGGACGCTGGCGCGGGGGTGGCCCTCGCCGGGGACGGGTTCTGCGTACGGGTGAAGTACGCGACCAGACCGGCGACGGCCAGCAGAACAGCGAGGACAACGCCGCCGATCGAGGAGCGGCGCAGAACAGAAGACGGGGCTCCGTACGTCCGCTCCCTGGCGAAAGGGAAACGTTCCTTTGGCATCAGTGAACCTGCGTCCCCATCGCTGAGAAGAACGCGACGATGCCGTTGGCCGCACCCAACAGCAGAGCGCAGCCGGCGGCAACGACCGTGCCCTTCTTGCCGTTGGCCTCCGCCTGATGGCCGCCGCTGTGGTGGCCCCAGGCCCACACGAGGGCGGAGATGGCGAGGGCGCCGACCGTGGCGATGATGCCGAACATGTTGATGCTGCCCATGACCTTCTTCAGAACGTCGAGGCCCGGCAGACCGCCCGAGCTCGGTGTGACGCCGGGGTTGTACGCCAGGATCTGGGCGTGCTGAATGAGCTTCATTGGAACTCCAGTACGATTTTGGGCGCTCGAAAGCCCGAAGGGGGAGCCAGGGGGAGGGGGAAGCCGGTCAGGCGATCCGGCGGGCGGCGAGGACGTCCGGACGCCACTCGGCGAGGGTCGAGATCTTGACCACGTCACCGGTGCGAGGCGCCTGCAGGATCAGGCCGTCACCGATGAACATCCCGACGTGTTCCGGGACCTCGGCCGTGCCGCGCGTGAAGAGGAGGTCACCCGGCCTGAGAGCGCTGACGCTGACCGCCTTGCCTTCCTTGACCTGCGTGTACGTGGTCCGGGAGATCGATATGCCACCGGCCTTGTACGACGCCTGCATCAGGGACGAGCAGTCGCAGCGGCCCATCGGGTCCTGACCGTGCGGATCGGTGCACGCGCCACCCCACTGATACGGAGTGCCGAGCTGGCCGAGTCCCCAGCGGATGGCGGAGCGGATCGGCTTGGACGCATCGGCCGGGATCTTGTAGCCCTCGGGGATGGAGCCGGCGGGGATCGGACCGAACTCGGCACCGTTCTCACCGGTGCTGCACGCGCCAGGCGACGAATCCGTCTGCTCGCCCCCGTCGCCTTCGCCGGCACTTGAATCCGATGACAGAGACTTGGCGATGGCCTTCTGAAGAGCCGTGGCCAGCGGATCCCACTTGGCGTACGCGCTGGGGAAGCCGCTCTTCTGGACCGCCTGCGCAGCCTGCGCGACGGTCATGGACTGCCAGCCGGATACCTTCAGCAGCGCCTCGTAGAACTTCGTCGAGGCGTGCACCGGGTCGCGGACCTCCTGGGCCGTCCCCCAGCCCTGACTGGGGCGCTGCTGGAAGAGACCAAGTGAATCCCGGTCGCCGTAGTCCAGATTCCGCAGCCCCGACTCCTGCAGGGCCGTGGCCAGAGCAACGATCTGTCCCCGAGCCGGCACTTTCATGGCGACGCCGGTGGCCTGGATCGTCCTGGCGTTCGGGATCTGTTCCGCGGGATCGTCCAGCCCTGGGATAGACACCGTGGCCCCACGGCCTCCCTTGAGGATCGACCGCACCTGCTGGGCGACCGCCGTGGAATCCACAGCCTGTGCATCGCCGCCCGTACAGGCGGCCTGGGCGCTGTTCGCGCCGGCCAGAGCTATGGCGAGCGGGGCGATCAGCAGCAGCGGGCCGAGAGCCACAGCCCCGACTATCGCCGCGCCCGCCTTCACGGTCGCGGGCCATCCGTCGAGCGGTGGGTGAAAGAGACGGACTGCGGGGAAGGGCGTGCCTGGACATGCTGCATCAGCAGCTCCTTACTCGTAGGCAGCGCAGCACCAGCGTTCTCGTCGAAACGGTCACCGGAACCGCGCTGGTCGGGAATTCACACCTGAGATCAGGGATGGGGTGCAGAGGCCGGGAGCGGCTAACTCCCGACCTCTGGAAACCCGTTACTGAAGAGCGGCAGCCAGCCGCGCTCTTAATCTCACACGCCACACGGAGAATCTCCCTGGCCGAAATTTCAGGCTGCCTCGTGAGTGCCGCGCGTGCCGCCGCCTGGGCGAGGCGACACGCATCAGAACCGCTCAACGCGGCGGGATCTGAGTCCCGTCCGTCGAACACGGCGAGACTGTAGAGACGAATTCCGGCCGCACCAAACGACGCCTTGGCTAACAGCCGGGGCCCGAACGTGGAGGCCGAGCATCATTAGGTGTGGCTGGAAAGGGCGGTTACTCTCCAGCCCGTCGCTCTCCCCGAGCAGTTGCTTCGGGGGCCGACTCACGCCGACGTGTGCAGAATCCCAGGAACGAGATCGGGCGCACACCTTCCCTGCGGAAAGAGAGAACCGCACTATGTCGTACACCCTGCATCGAGGCGACGCGCTGACCGCTCTCGCCGGCATCCCCGACAACAGCGTCGATGCCGTCATCACGGACCCGCCCTACAACAGCGGCGGCCGGACCAGTAGTGAACGAACCGGCCGCAGTGCCCGCGCGAAGTACACCTCGGGCGACGCCGAGCACGACTTGGCCAACTTCCCCGGCGAGAACCGTGACCAGCGTTCGTACGGCTTCTGGCTCACCCTCCTGCTTACGGAGTCCTACCGGGCAACCGTCGAGTCGGGTGCTGCGCTCGTCTTCACCGACTGGAGGCAACTGCCCACCACGACCGACGCATTCCAGGCCGCTGGCTGGACATGGCGCGGCATCGCTTCGTGGCACAAGCCGGTTTCCCGACCGCAGAAGGGTCGACTCAAGCAGTCCTGTGAGTACATCGTCTGGGGCACCAAGGGCCCTGTCGACTCAGACCGTCACCCCGTCTACCTGCCCGGCCTCTACACCGCGAGCCAGCCCAGGAAGGACCGCGTGCACATAACGCAGAAGCCCGTGGAAGTGATGCGGGAGCTGGTGAGGATCTGTCCGCCGGGCGGCACGGTCCTCGACCCCTTCGCCGGCTCCGGCACGACGGGCGTCGCTGCCCTGCGCGAAGGCCGCAGGTTCATCGGTGTCGAACTCTCCGAGCACTACGCCGACATCGCCGAACAGCGGCTCCGCGCGGAGCTGAGCCAGGAAGACTTCGCCTTGGCCGGTCCGGAGGCGGGAGCATGAGACCAAGCCCGCCAGGCCGGCGGACCGTAGACCTACAGGGGCGGCTGTGCATCGAGAAACCGATGAACGGCCGCCCTTCGTCCTCGTCGCCCGCCCACGGTCGCCACGATACTGCTGGCCGGATGATCTGGGCGGCGTGAGGTGACAGGCGTGCGAGCGAGTCCTGCTATCCATCGGAGAGCACGATGAGTGTGGTTCAATACAGATGCCTGGCCTCAGTACGCGGCCAGACCTGAGCGCCCGAACCCGACCTGGCGGGCGCTGACGGGCAATCTACGTACATGTTGGATTCGTGCACAATCAGTACGTCGTCACTCTGTGGATCACGTGGTCCTGATCCGTTCGAAGCAGCCTGGTCGGGAGGCAGCAGAACGGCACCAAGGAGCCCACGGCCATGGATACTTTCCTCAACGTCAATGCCACCGTCGTCACCGACCTGACGGGCGAGGCATTCAGGTCCGCGAGTAGCCGCCTCGTCGACCGTCGTACTTGGACGGACCTTGTGCCTTCCGCCGGTCAGGATCAGGCGTTGCTCGAAACGCTCATCCTTGGCGGGTTGGCATCACATCGCTCGTCGAAATACCCCCTCGGTATCATTGAGCGTTTTCAGCGTTGCCTCTCCGGGGTGAGGATGGCTCTGGCTGCTGACGCGAGCCGGTTGGGGCTGCAGCGGGCATGTCGGAAGATCCGCCAGCGTTTGACGGTGGCGACGCCGCGTTCGACCGGGCAGCGGAACCGGGCGTGTGCCTTGTTCAGCGACTTCTCCTTCGTGGTCAGCTCGCACTTGGGTCGACGGCGGATCGGAACGGCGACGCCAGGGCCGGCTCCCGTGTAGGCCAGGTCGGCGAGTGCCGGGATCCGTAGCCGGGCGCAGGTAGCGACGATGCGGTGGCGCCGGGCCGCGGTGAGGTCGTGTGTGCGGCCGGGCAGCGGTGGCGAGACCCACAGCAACTTGCCGTCGGATCCGGTGATGACCTGCAGGTTTACTCCGTGCCGACGATACTTGCCGCTGTAGTCGGCGCGACCGTCGCCGACGCGGTCGCACTCGGCGAGGGTGCCGTCGATCAGCACGTACTCGCT
>NZ_JBEZMO010000037.1:0-62281 GCF_040652655.1 Streptomyces sp. NPDC048191 | reverse complement strand
CCTTCCGCGCCTCCCGCACCCCCGAGGAGGCTCTGACCGACCTTCGCCGGATGCTGCCCGCCCTGCCGCCCGCAGTGCGGACGGTCATCGTGCGGAGGATCGTCGAGACGGCACCGGGCCAGGAGGCCGGCCTCCTGGCCGCGGCCACCACCACCCTCAGCCCCGGCCAGCGCCAGCGGCTGTACGACGACCTCGGCATGCCGGAGACCTGGGCGCTCCAGGCCCAGCCCTGACGTGCGGCTCGCCGTCACGCCGGCATCGCCCACTGGATCCGCGGCTCATCGACACCGTGGTCGCGGAAGACACGGCGCATGTCCCAGCCGATGTTGCTGACGGTGATGACCAGGGTGGGAGGCAGGCCCTGGAGCTCCTCCAGGGGAGCCTGGAGCGGCGCGGCGTAGGTCTCGGCGCGCTGGGCGGGGTCGGTGGTGTAGGCGTCCCAGAACCACTTCATGCCGTCGCGGGTGAGGTAGTAGCCCTCGGCGAACTGAAGGCAGGAGGGGGCGCCGAAGTCGGCGTTGGTCACCGGGTAGAGCAGACACTGGGCCTTGAGGTCGATCCCGCCGCGGTCCTTGTTCATCAGAGCGAACACCGCTGACATGCAGCCGCCGACCGACTCGCCGGTGACGGCGATGCGCGAGGTGTCCGGGCCGTGCTAGGCGCCGTGTTCCATGACCCACTGGCCCACCGCGTAGTTCTGCTCCACCTGGGTGGGGTACTTCGCCTCCGGCGGGCATTCGCCTGTCCGACCGGCTCCACTCCGTGGGCGGCCGCAAGCTCCTTCAGCCCCGCCGGCTTCACCGCAGATCGCCTCCGCGCGCCCTCCGGGTAGAGTTGCGTCGTGCCCGAGCTGAAGCAGCTGGATGCTGGCCATGCCCCGGCGGTCCTGGCCTTCGAGCTGGCGAACCGTGCCTACTTCGCCGCCTCGGTTTCCGACCGGGGCGACGAGTTCTACGACCACTTCGCCGACCGGCACAGCGCCTTGCTGGCTGAGCAAGAGGCCGGTATCTGCGCCTTCTACGTGCTGGTCGCCGAGGACGGCTCGGTTCTGGGCCGGTTCAACCTGTACGACTTCGAGGACGGCACTGCCAACCTCGGCTACCGGGTCGCGCAGCACGTCGCCGGCCGCGGCGTAGCGACCGCGTCCGTCCAGGAGTTGTGTCGGCTGGCGGCGGCACGGCACGGGCTGCGCACACTACGGGCAGCCACCGCCCACACCAACGCCGCGTCCCAGAGGGTGCTGATCAAAGCCGGGTTCGTCCCGGTCGGCCCGGCAGACCCGGGAGACCTCGGCGGTAAGCCCGGCACCTGGTATCAGCGCGACCTGGCACTCCAGCCGTAGACCCTCAGTGACCTGTGACAGCGACGGTCGATGGTTTGCCACTGGCGGAGGCTGTGGTCAGTGGCCGCCGCTCGGGGGCTCGCAGCCGGTGCCGTCGGGATAGCCGCCGAAGGCATCCGCCTTGGTGGAGTCGCTGCTCATCGTGCCCTCCACACACCAGGGAGAGACGCCGATGTCGATGAGGAAGCCGACCCCGGTGGACCCGTCCTGGTACGCCTGCACCTTCTCCGGGGCGTAACCGAGGCTGGTGAGTGCGTTGCGGACGTGCTCCGGGGAGAAGTCGCTGCGTCGGCGCAGCGGTTCGAGTGCACTATTGACGTGTCCGACGGCGGTGAGTCCGTCGCAGCGGCTCTGGCCGTGGAGCGGGATGGGGACTCTGAAGCCGTGGTTTTCGGCGTAGTGGTCGGTCGGTGGCACGGTTGAGCTGGGCGTAGTGGCAGCCGTGGGTGCCGTCGGCTCGGGGCTCTCGCCGGGGCACGAGAAGTCGGGTGGTGTACTCGGCGTCGATATGCCGGTCGGCGTTGGATGCGAACGCCGGTACGCGTCGGCGGTATCCCCTGCCCGCTGCGTTCCGCACCCCGCCGCCAGCAGCACCGTCACCGCCAACGGCAGCATCCCGAGCCTGGCTCTGATCTTCCTTCGCGTCGTCATCCTCTGATCTTTCCCCCGCCGCTCGGTGGGCGTCATGAGTACTTCTACTCATCGGGCCACAGCACCCCGGGCAGCCCCCGGTGGTAAAGCATCGAGCCGGATACCCGGCCGGGGTGGCCGGTACCGCGGCGCGTCCGGATGACGCGTCTCGATCCCGGCGAGCGTGGCGTGTCCGGTTTCCGCCGGGCCGCGGTGCGCGGGGGCTCAGGGGGTGGGCAGGCCGGCGGGGCGGGCGGGGCGGCCGAAGCGGACCGGCACGCCGGGGGAGTACAGCACGCTCGCCGGCGGCCCGGACGGTGACGGCAGTCCAGCGGCGGTCACCAGCTCGTCTTCGCAGTGCAGGAGTTCGGCGCGGTGCAGTGGCCAGCGCGGGTGGGTGTTGGGCAGGTAGAGCGGCCGGCCGAAGAAGGCGTTGTGCATGCCCCAGCGGGCGGTCAGGAAGTGTTCGAGGGCGGTCGGCTCCGCGATCCGCTCACCGATGCGCACGGCGATGCGGCTGCGTGCTCCGCGTGGTCCCGGCCAGCGGCGGCTGCTGGTGTAGCTGATGGTGTCCGCGTCGCGGTGGATCGCCATCCTGGCCCACATGTAGGGCAGCCGGAAGGCGCTGCGGGCGACGGCCACCGGCAGCAGCCGAGAAGCCTCCAGTGAGCGGAAGACCACGCCGCGACGGCCGTACCGGTCCACGGAGTAGAGCCGGACGTTGGTCTCCGGGAAGGTGCCGAGGTAGGGGATACCCGGAACCTTGAACCAGCCGACCCGGTACATCCGGAACGCCACCAAGCCGATGTAGGTGAGCCCGTCGTGCGTGTCCGGCACGGTCCCGGCCGGCAGCAGCGGCGCCACGTCCGCCGGATCGGCGGCCCAGTGCAGGAACGACAGGTCGAGCCAGGACTGCGTCAGTAGCGTGTGCGGCACCTCGCGCACCGGCTCGGGTGTTATCTGCTCCGCGGGGGCAGGGGCGAGCAACATCGCATCAGCGTCGCACACCCGTTGCGGCCGTCCGCGTGCGCCCCCGGCCGGGGCTCTGTCGAAGCACATCCCGCACCGCTTCCTCCTGCACAGGGAAGAGACCGGCGGCCTGGGGTGCTGGTTCCCGGGCGCACCGGTCGAGAGGGTGGGCATCGCCGGAGGTGTCGTTCCGCCGTGGCCACCGTGACGTGGTCACGGCGGCCGGGGTGTGGGTCGGGCTGCCTCGTCGTGCGGCGGCTTCGGTGGCCGCGTTGGCCGTGGTCAGGCCTCGTACTCGGTGAGGTCGATGGCGTACATGCGCAGGTCGTGGCCCGTGTCGGGGTCTTGTGTCGTGCCGGTCGCGTGCATGCCGAGTTTGTGCAGCACGTTGGCGGATGGGGTGTCGCTGGTGCGGCATACGGCGACGACCCGGTCCAGACCGCGGTCCTGGAGGGCGAACTCGAGCGTGGCCTGGGCCGCCTCCGACGCGTAGCCCCGCCCCCAGTACTGGCGGCCGAGGCGCCAGCGGATCGCCACCTGGTCCGCGACGGCGGGCGGGGAGTCGGCGAGGTACAGGCCGACTGCTCCGGCCAGCTCCCCGGATCCGAGGAGTTCGACGGCGAAGATCCCGAAACCCTCCTCGTCCCACTCCTCCTCCCAAGCCTCGATGTCCTGGGCGGTCTCCTCGAATGAGCGCGGCGCGCCGTCGCCGACCCACCGCATCACGTTCGGGTCGGCGTGGATCTCGGAGAGGGGGACGAGGTCGTCGTCCAGCCAGCGGCGCAGGAGGAGACGGGGCGTGTGGATCTCGGTCATGGTCCCATCCTGCCCTCTGTGCCCTCCACTCCTTACGGCCGGTGGCCTTGACGTCGCCACCCGAGCCGTCATCGAGGGCACTGTCCTTACCCGGATACCCCGCCTTGGCCCCTTGCGGCCGGGACGGTCAGGTGGCCGGCCACCTCGTCCTGCGCCCGCTGCCGGGCTCGGGTACGACGTCCTGGTGGGGAATTCCGGTGCGGGTGGCGTGGCAGGCCGTCCATACTGGGCCGATGGCCTCGTCACCTGTGCGTTTTCGTGATCCGGGCAAGAAGCCCTACGCCTTTCTTGTGGACGCCGTCCTGGTCCGCTGCCCGGGCTGCGGCGGGCAGGCGCGGATCGCTCGGCTCGCGTCCGAGACGTATTGGTGGTCACCGCGCCGGCTGACCTGCGTGGGGTGCGGGCTGTCGCGGTTGAATCATGGCCGGGTCCTGTCCTTTTCCGGGCGTGCGGCGGAACCGGTGGATCCGTGGTTCGGTCTCCCGCTGTGGTTGAGTGCTCGCACCAGGCACGGGCATGTGTGGGCGTACAACCGTGAACACCTGGCACTGGTTCGCCAGTTCGTGCAAGCAACGCTGCGTGAGCGTGCGGCCTGGTATGACACGGACGTGAAGATGACGGCGGTGGCCCGGCTTCCGCGCTGGATGGTCAAGGCAGGTAACTGCGACGAGATCCTGCGCGCCCTCGGCCGCGCGGCCGCAGCGTGTTAAGGCGGTTTGGTGCCTGCAGAGCCACGACGACGTCACGTTCTCGGGCGAGTGGCATCAGAAACCCGTCGTTGACCTGCCGGGCTTCGCGCCGCGCGCTATTGAGGTTTTCAGGGCGCCGAGGGCGGCTTCAGGGGGTGAATCCCGTCCAGTGGAGGTACGGCTCAGTTCGGGACCGCAGGAGAGGGACCGAGCCTTTCGATGACTTCGCGCATCTCCTCCTCGTCGGCCTCGTAGACCGTCTCGCCCATGCGCGGGTCTCGTGCGTGGAGCGTGTGGATGAGTGGCCCGTGAGGCGTTCCCAGCTGGACGAGGGAGGCCGATGGACCGTGGACGGCGCGCTCGGTGCCGGGGCGGGCGGTCAGGTCGATGCGGCTGACGACGCCGGGGGTGACCCAGACGGTCGCTTGTTCCAGGCGGGCCAGTATCTGCAGGTGGAAGTGCCCGCACAGGATGAGCTGGACGTCGGTCCCACGGATCGTTTCGGCCAGCTCTGCGCTGTTCTGCAGACCGAGCACCCGCTGAACGTCGACGTCCAGGGCAACCGGGGGGTGGTGGAAGGCCAGGACGGTGCCCAATGGCGCCGGAGTGGCAAGTAGTTCGCGGAGCCAGTCGAGTTGGCCGCCGTCGAGCCGACCATAGCCCTTGCCCGGGACGAGCGTGTCCAGCGTGATCAGTCGCCATCCGTTGACGGTCGTAGTCCCCGCCCGCTGTCCCGCGGCTCCCTCGTACACCGCCTCGGGCTTGACGTGGCCGCTGCCGAGCACGTCGGCGAATGCGGTGCGGTCGTCGTGGTTACCGGTCGTGTAGAAGACGTTCGCCCCTCGTCGGCCGGCGTAGCCCGACAGGAGTTCCTGGGCCCGCCTGTACGCCTCCTGAGAGCCGTCGTCGGCGACGTCGCCGGTGACCACCACCGCGTCGAGGTGGTCCAGATGACCTAGTTCGCCCAGCAAGCGGCCAAGGGCAGCAGTGCCATCGGCCCCGTCCTCGTCGGGGCCGCCGGACCGGTCCAGGTGAGTGTCCGAAAGGTGCAAGATCCGCATCGTCCGAAGTTAGCCTCCGGCACCGGCGATGGGCCATGGCTTTTCTCGCCATGCGGTCCCTTCCGCCGGCCCCTGGCTGCCCCGGCCCATGAAGTCGAACGGGCGCAGGGCTGGTGCTGCCGCCCGACATGCCGAACGACTACTGCCCGCTCTCGGCTTCTGGCTCAACTTCTGTGGTGTTTGCCGGCGTTCAGGGCGTCGGCGAGTTGCACGACGGGGTCACCGGCGAATCGATGCTGTGACTGCCCTGTGGGCCAGGTGGAGATGCCATCGTCCGGCCATCGCGGAACGACGTGGAAGTGCAGGTGGCGTACCGACTGTTCCGAGCCCGGGCCACTGGCGTTGAGGACGTTCACCCCAGTCGCGTTCAACCCTGAGCGCATGGCCCTTGCCAGACGCTGGACCAACTCGACTGTCTCGGCCAGTACCTCGGTGGGCGTGTCGAAGACGTCGGCGTAATGAGCCGTCGGCACCACCAGGGTGTGGCCTGGAGCGAGAGGGGTGAGCGGCGTGAACGCGCAGGCGGACGGTTCACGGGCTACCCATTGCGCACGGTCTTCGTGGATGAGCCGGCAGAAGGGGCACGACATGCGGACGACACTGCCATACGCCGCCGGCTCGCAACCGAGTCGGTACCCTTATGCTCGCGGCACCACGGAAGTTGAGCAAGAACCCGGTCTCGTGAACAGAACCACCGGGCGACGATCTGCCGCAAGGGCGGCCACACCGCAGGCGTGCGTCCTTCCGCCCGCATCACGGGCAGGGAGAAGCGGTTGAACGCTGCCCCCTACGGCTACAACGGGCCGCATGGTGATGGCGAGTACGACCACCCGATCAGCCACCAGCTCGGGGGCGGCCCCAACGACGCCCGTGATCTGTGGGTGCCGGCCGTTCGATCCCGGACCAGCAGCAGGCCGTTCGTGTCGACGATCACGTGTCTCCTCCACCCTGTCGTTCGCTTCCCTGCATCGAACCCACGCGCCTCGCCGCCCTCGCCGGGCTTGATCGGCTGGGCGCCGATCACGGCGCCGATGGCTGAGGGTCGCGACCGGCCCCGATCCGGAGCCGGCGGCGCAGCTCATCGTGGATGCGGCCCCAGCTGCCGTCCCGGCGCCACTTGGTGAACCAGCGGTGCAGCCGGCGGAAAAGACGTCCCGAGACGGCGGTGCGCTACCCGATGACCGCGCGGGCTGCGTCCAGAAACGCCAGTCGGTTGTCCTCCAGGTAGTCCCGCACGCTCTCGCCGTCCGGCAAGCCTTCCCACACCGTTCGGTTGAGGTCGAGGAAGTATGCGCGCGCCGCGTCGTGCACCGGCAGGGGGAACTGGATACGGATCAGCCGTGCTGACATGGCGGGTGTTGTGCGATCAGAGCCGCGTGGCGGGGGTGATGCTGTACGCGGCTGGAGCGCCGGCAGTTGCGCCAGGTCATCACCGGGCGCCGTGTGCCGGACCCGGTGCGTGCCTGCTCGGCGCGGTCGTCGCCGCCCGGCTCCGTGCCGCCCAGGCCTACCCGCCGCCCGCCACTGCTGTCGTCCGCCACGGCTGCCGTCCGCTCTGACGCGTACCCGCCGGGCGATCCGTCCACGACGGCGGCGGCGACGGCGGTGTCGTCGTCGACTGCGGCCTCACGCCGGGCGAGCACTACCTCGACGCCGGCTACCCGTCCGCCGACCTGATCCATGACGCAACCCGCCAGGGCATCACCATGGTCACCCCGGCTCTCCTCGACCACTCACCGCAGGCCAGGGCTGACGCCGGGTTCCAAAAGAGCGCCTTCCGTATCGACTGGAAGGCCCGCCAGGCCCGCTGCCCGCAGGGCCGCACCAGCACCGGCTGGTTCCCTGCCCGACAGCACGGCCGCGACGCCATCGTTGTCCCGTTCGCCCGCACCGGCTGCCACGCCTGCCCCGCCCAGGACAGGTGCACCACCTAAGCGCGCGGCATCCGCATCCTCGGCCTCCGCCCCCTGGGCGACCTAATGTGCTGGGACCACGATCAGATGCGGCGCCTGGAGCTGGCCTTCGGCACAGGACCGTGAGTTCGACGATGTCCCGTTCATGCCGGTACTGCACCCCTGGGGAGCCCGCACCTCGTACCGGCACGGCTATGTGTGGCACGGCCCGACCGGGCCCGCGTGTTCACACCGCAGGACCGAGTGACCGTGAACGCCTCCATCACCACGCTGGTGGTGGGCGGCTCCGGGGCCACCCTCCTGTCCTTCAACGGACATGCTCACTACGCCGGCGACCGACGCCGGTTGGTCACCTACCGATGAGCCCGCTGCCGCATCACGCCGGTGCGGAGCGTCCCGGTCCTTGCCGGTCAGCCCGACGCGGCCGCCTTCTGGATTGCGGGGGAGGCGGTGAACAGGGCGATCACGGAGGAGCGGACCTGGTCGGCGACAGCCTCGGGAGTGGAGGCGTCGAGCTTGCCGTCGAGGTGCAGGAACGCCAGGCCGTGGACGAGGGCCCAGATGCTGGTCGACAGCGCAGCGGTGTCGTCGGCGTCGGGGAAGGCGTCGCGGACGATGCCCTGGACGTACGCGGAGATGGCGGTGGTCGCGGCGACGCGTTCCTCGCTGGTCGGGTCGCAGGGCTCGGCGAACATGGCCCGGAACATCGCGGGGTGCTCGAGCGCGAACCGGACGTAGGCGGTGGCTACGGCCGCCAGATCGTCCGGGGCCGACGGGGCGGGGTGAGCCGCTGTCAGGTGCTCGGCGAGCTCGCGGTAGCCCTCGGCGGCGACCGCGGAGACGAGCGCCTCGCGGTCCGCGTAGTGACGGTAGGGGGCCGTGGGCGAGACTCCGGCCCGGCGGGCGACCGCGCGCATCGAGAGGGCCGCGCTGCCGTCCTCCTCCAGTAGCTCCCGGGCCGCCCGCAGGCAGGCGGCCCGCAGGTCACCGTGATGATAGGAACCGGTTTGTGGCACGGGTCTCACTCGCCTTCCTTATGTTTGTGATGCTTACATTGCACCCTGATGTGAACGGTGCATACATGCTAAATGATCGAAAGGGAAGAGGGTAACCGGGATGGTCTACGAACGGTTTTCCCCGCTGCTCCTGTGCTCCGGGCAGGTGCTGAAGAACCGGATCGCGAAGGCGGCCATGGAAGAGAACAGGGCCGACGCCGGCCAACTCCCCGGAGAACGGCTACTCACCCTCTACCGACGCTGGGCCGTCGGCGGCGCCGGCCTGCTCTTTACCGGCAATGTGATGGTCCATGCCGAAGCGCTGACCGGCCCCGCCGGCATCGTGCTCGACCTGTACGCGGCGCTGAAGCCCTTCACCGAGTGGGCGTGGCCAAGTCCGGCGGGGGCGTGGCCTGGATGCAGATCAACCACTCCGGCCGGCAGGTGCCCGCCAACATGCCCGGCGTGGCCCGGGGACCGTCCGGCATCGGCGTCAGTCTGGGCAAGCGCAGCAGCCGCTTCGGCCGCCCCACCCCCATGGCCCCCAGCAGATCGGCGACACCGTGACCCGGTTCGCCATCACAGCCCACCTCGCCGAAAAGGCCGGCTTCGACGGCGTCGAGATCCACGCCGCCCACGGCTACCTCCTCTCGCAGTTCCTCTCCCCGCTGGTCAAGAAGCGCACCAACCAGTGGGGCGAATCGCTGCGCAACCGCGCCCGGCTGCTGCTGGACATCGTCCGCGCCATCCGCATCGCCGTCTCCCCGGCCTTCGCCGTCGCCGTCAAACTCAACTCAGCCGACTTCCAGCGCGGAGGCTTCGACGCCGACGACGCCCGCCAGGTCATCGAAATGCTCGAACGCCTCGGCGTCGACCTGGTCGAACTCTCCGGCGGCAGCTACGAGAGCCCCGCGACGACCGGCCGCCCCACCGACAACCGCGCCCAGGCCCGCGAAGCCTATTTCCTCGGCCTCGCCAAGGACCTCGTCAATACCAGCCCCGGCCCCTCGTGCTCACCGGCGGCATCAACCGCCGCGTCACCGCAGAGCGCGTCCTCTACAACGGTGTGGCGTTCGTCGGCAGGGGAACCGCCCTCACCCTCACCCCCGACCTCCCCCGGCGCTGGTGGGACTACCGCGAGGCCGACCGCGCGATGGAACCGCTGACATGGTCCGACAAGGCCCTTGCCGCAACCGCCAGCATGGCCGGAGTGTGGCACCTGATGCGCCGTCCCGCCCGCGGACGCAACACCAAGCCCGACACCAGCCCCCTGCTCGCACTGATCTCCGAACGCCGCAAGCAGCGCAGTGCCCTGCGCGGCTATCGCGCCTGGCTCGGCACGACAGGAAGACCAAGGCGAATGAGTCGCACCACGACCGGCCGACGCCACAGAGCCATGGGGGTGATGAGGACTCTCGAAAGCTGATCTGAGGGGGGCTTCGTGAACTCGTGATCCTCTACAAGGCCGCCGGACCGGCAGCCGACGTTGAGGCCGCTGAGCAGGGGGCCACGGCTGCTCGTCCGGTCCCGCTGTGAGACGGCCAGCCAGTACACGGTCGCGGTACTCGTCGCCTGCCATGCACTGTTTCACCGGCGCTCGTTCTCGGTCGATGACGTGAGCCGAATGTGACGGGCGGCTTCGGGGTGCCCGGAGTTCAGCGGACGCCCACTGCCTTCATGACCTTCAGAGCGCTGGTCAGGAGCGTGGTCCACGTCTCGGGGCTGATGCGGGACGGCGGGTAGAAGCCCTGGAGACGCTGGTGGGCGACGGTCTGGGCCTCGGTGTACTTGAGGATGCCGTCGGCGCCGTGGCGGCGGCCGAGCCCGGAGTCGCCCATGCCGCCCATGGGGGCGTCGATGCTTCCCCAGGCGGCGGCGAAGGCCTCGTTGACGTTGACGGTGCCGGCGTGGACGCGGGCCGCGACGGCCCGGCCGCGTGCGCCGTTGCCCGACCAGACGCTGGCGTTGAGGCCGTAGGCCGTGGCGTTGGCCTTGGCGACCGCCTCGTCGACGTCGCGGTAGGAGTAGATGGAGACGACGGGGCCGAAGGTCTCGTGGTCGTACACCGTCATGTCGGGTGTGACGTCGGTGAGGATGGTCGGCTCGTGGAACAGAGGCCCGAGCTCGGGGCGCGCCTTGCCGCCGGCGAGGACGGTGGCGCCCTTGGCCACGGCATCGGCGACGTGTTCGGTGACGGTCTTCAGCTGGGACGGGGTGGTGAGACTGCCGACGTCCATGCTGTAGTCGTACGCGGCGCCGATCTTGAGCTTCCTGGTCCGTGCGACGAACGCGGCGACGAACTTGTCGCGGATGGACTCGGCCACATAGAGGCGTTCGATGGAGACGCACAGCTGGCCGGCGGAAGGGAAGCAGGCGTTGACGGCGCCTTCGGCGGCCTTGTCGATGTCGGCGTCGTCCAGGACGATCATGGCGTTCTTGCCGCCGAGTTCCAGGGAGGCGCCGATGAGGCGCTTGCCGGCGTCGCTCGCGATCTGGCGTCCGGTGGCGGTGGAGCCGGTGAACATCATGTAGTCGGCGTTGTCCATCAGGGCGCCGCCGATGGAGCTGCCGCGGCCGATCACCATCTGCCAGACATCGGCGGGAAGGCCTGCCTCGTACATCAGGTCCATGGACCACAGGGCGGTGAGAGCGGTCTGGGTGTCGGGCTTCTGTACGACGGCGTTGCCGGCCATGAGCGCTGCGATGGTGTCGCTGGCGGCCATGCTGAGCGGGTAGTTCCACGGCGAGATGACGGTGACGACGCCCTTGGGGTGACGCAGCTCGGTGGTGTGGGTGAGCAGCGGGATCGCGCCGCGGCGGCGCTTGGGGTTGAGGTACTTGGCGGCGTTGCGTGCGTAGTAGCGCGAGACGATGCCGATGTCGACGACCTCGAGGAACGCGTCGCGGCGGGTCTTGCCGTTCTCGGCCTGCATCAGGTCCAGCGCCTGGTCCTGCCGCGCCAGCACGAGGTCGTGGTACCGCAGCAGGATCCGCTTGCGCTCCTCGATCGGGGTGGCCGCCCAGGACTTCTGTGCGATCCGTGCCCGCCCGAACGCGGCCTCGACGTCCTCAGGGGTGGAGACGGGGAAGTCGGCCAAGGGCTGGCCGGTGTAGGGGGCGTTGGTGGTGACCCGTGCGGCATTCGGCGCGGCCGAGACCCGCGCGGTCAGCCGCGTGAGCAGGGCCGGGGTGATGGATGCGGGCAGGCCTGGGCCGCGGGCGGTCTTCGTGCGGATGGCGTGGTCGGTGACCATGGCAGGGACTCCTCGCTGTTTGCTGCTACTTGTTCCGGTTCGGGACCGAGGTGGGCACCGGCATGTGGAGGGCGGCCTGGCCTTCGGTCATGACGTCGAACTGGATGGTCCGCTTCGGCATGAGCGACCGCAGGTCGTCGGACATGCGGCCCTCACCGAGCTGGAGGGTGACGCCGTTGGTGCGGCGCGTCGTGCCGGCGTTCAGCACGTTTGTCTGGTTCAGCGTGGAGTGCCACGCGCCGTTGATTTTCGTGTAGGAGGTGAGGGAGCCGACGCGCTCGCCGCTCGGGTAGGCCCGCTGGGCCGGGGTGTTCGCCAGGAGGGACAGGTCCACTTCGCCGGCGTCGTTGGCCACGCGGGCGGTCGTGCGGTGGTCGTTGATGTCGACGTCGAGCCCGGTGACCCACTTGGGGAAGCCGTAGCCGTCGTGGCCGCGGACCTGGGCGATGTCCGAGTTCACGGGAAGGGACAGCACATAGGAGTCGACGTGCTCGTTCTTCAGGCCGGAGACGAGGTCGAAGAAGCCAAGCTTCCCGTGCCGGGCGGGCTTGACGGCGATGCCGACAGCCGCTTCGGTGTAGAAGTCGATGTCGCACACGTCGTAGCGGAAGAACATGACCGAGACCAGGCCGAGGCCTGGCACGATCTCCAGCGGGGAGAGCTCCTCGGGCAGGCGGGCGCGGATCGCCCGGGACGGCGCGACCATCGTGAGCCGGGCGCTCGACATCGTGTAGTAGAAGTTCGGCGTGAGCGTGGGACCGATGGGCGAATCCACCTTGATCTTGGGCAGCTGGCGGAAGAAGTCCACGCCGCTGACGCGGGGGTCGCGGGCGATGGTGTCGAGGTCGGGGTTCATCCGGTACTGGTCGTACAGGCCGCCCTTCGGGACCGTGACCTCACGGCTGCCCAGGTTGACCTTGAGGGTGTCCTTCTGCGTTGAAGACATGGGGGTTCCTTCACTAGTCATGTAAGCGGTGTACACATGACTGTAGGTGTGCGATGTATGCACTGTCAACAAGGGGGGTGTGGATTCTCCAGATGGCTCTCGACGGGCGATGGCAGAGGCGTTCCGGTGCCTGCAGCACCGGGGTGGGCCGAGTGGGGAGTGCCAGGGCTGCCGCACTCCTGTGGCGCACGTGACTCCAGCGGAAGGGGCGGGTGCTGTGGGCGGAACGGGCCAGATGGCGATGGGGCCGGGGTCTCGCCGGCCGATGCGTCGTCGGTTGGGTCTTGGTGGTGAAAGCCCTGAGCGTACGGATTCACGGACGCGGATGCGCAGGAACTGACCGCTGGTCGGCAGTGGTGAACGAGGGTGCACCTCCGATCGAATGCGGCAAAGGCTGCGCCCAGGCCAGGTGCCTCGTAGCGACCGGTGAGCGTGTCATGTCGCGTGGCGGCAGTGCAGTGCCTCTTGAGGCGGTTGATCCGCACTCGACCTCGTGATGCTCGCGGGAGTCGATCGAGCCGAAGCGCGGCGGACGGCCACTACGGGAGGCGAGCCTCTGACGGTTGCCTGCTCGGCGCACGAGGATCGCAGGATCCGCAACAAGACCAGAGCTTCCACTGCCTCTCGTGCTGCCGCACCGCGCACGCGGACACGGCGGGCGCCCTGAACGTCTTACGGGCCTGGTTGGTCCGTCGCGACGCCGAGCGAGCACAGTGAGAAGCCCCCAACTTCAGGCGGGGGAGGAGTCAGTGGACGATCTCGCTCGGCACGCCTCACGGTCCGGGAGCCCAGGCAAGTGGCCATTCCGCCCGAGGCGTTGATGCGAGCACGAGATGAGATGGCCTGACGGATCCTGATCGGGAACCTTCACGCGTCTCGTTGGCTGGTTCCGCCCGAGAATAACTCCGTTGCCGGAAAGCGGCGATGGCAACGCCGTGTACGGACGCTCTTGCCCGCACGCGGCTTCCTATCGGCTTTCCTGAAGCCGGCGGAACGCTGTGGAGAGGATGTTTGACCACACGGTGGTCACAGCTCCGGGCAGGAATGTCGACTCGAGCGGGCCTTCTTCATCGGGTTCGTCGGAGATCGGATCCACCGTGGTGGCGGAACCCAACTCCTCGCCGGCGTCCGGCCACTGCCCCTCCACGTCCGGATCGAGAGCGTAATCATGATCCGGGAGCGCCGGCGCCGGCGCAGAGGCTTTCGGCGATGTGGCGCGGATCCCCTCGAGGCTCTGGACGTTGCGCCGGTACGGCACGGTACGGCCGTCGGGTGCAAGCGCAAGATCCTCTGCTGCGGGATCTTCCGGATCCTCCTGGTCGCCGAGGTTGATCGGTTCCGCCATCTTCGCGCTCCCTCTGTCCGGGTGGGGACGGTCTCCGTATCCCGTCTGTGCTTACTGGGTGCACCTCGCAGCCCGGACGAAGCGCCGCGCGCCGCAGACGCTCCCTTGTCGCTTCCAGGGTGAGCTGGTGTCGTCCAGTCGGTCTTGGCGGTGCGCCGCCTGAAGCAGTTGGCAATTCGTACATGGTGGAGCGGGAGTACCTCACTCGACCGGGGATCTCGGCGTAGAGGACAGCCTGGTACAGAAGGCGCTGATCCTCGGGGATCGACTGGAAGGTGAAGTCGATGGCGCCACGCGCGTAACGGGGGCGGGCTGCGCGCTGAGGCGCCATCGGCCGTTCTCAGGCCGCTGCCTGGGACTTCGACAGCCAGGCGCGGTAGTTACGCAGGGCCACTCGCTGCTTGCGGCGTTCGCAGATCAGGGCGATCGCAGGGTGAGTGCCAGGCTTGGGGTTGCTGCCTCGTGCGAGGCGGCGCATCTGGTGGCGGACCTGAGCCATGCCGGCAGCCGAGGCAAGGGCCTTGTCGGACCAGGTCACCGGACGCATGGGACGGTTGGCCTCACGACCCTGGCGCCAACGTGAGGGAAGGTCGGGGGTGACGGCGAGGGCGGTGCCCATGCCGATGACCGCCACGCCGCTGTCGAGGACCTTGTCCGCGGTCGCGCGCTTGGTGATGCCGCCGGTGAGCATCAGCGGGATGGGGCTGGTTTTGACGAGGTCCTTGGCGAGGTCGAGGAAGTAGGCCTCGCGGGCCTGGGTGCGGTCGTCGGCGGGGCGGCCGGTCATGGCCGGGCTCTCGTAGCTGCCGCCGGACAGTTCGACCAGGTCGACGCCGAGGGGTTCGAGCATCTCGATGACCTGGCGGGCGTCGTCGGCGTCGAAGCCTCCGCGCTGGAAGTCGGCGGAGTTGAGCTTCACCGCGACCGCGAAGGACGGGGAGACGGCCGCGCGGACGGCGCGGACGATGTCCAGCAGCATCCGGGCCCGGTTCTCCAGCGACCCGCCCCACTGGTCGGTGCGCTTGTTGACGAGGGGGGAGAGGAACTGCGACAGCAGGTAGCCGTGCGCGGCGTGGATCTCGACGCCGTCGAAACCGGCTTCCTCGGCGCGTCGCGCGGTCACCGCGTACCGCGCCACCGTGTCCTCGATCTGCTGGGAGTTCATGGCGGTCGGGCGGCCGAAGCGGCTGCTGTGCTTGCCCAGGGACACGCCGATGTCGGTGGGGCCCCACACGACGCCGGGCATGTCGGAGGCCACCTGGCGACCGGGGTGGTTGATCTGCATCCAGATCGCAGCCCCGCCGGCCTTGGCGGCCTTCGCCCATTCGACGAACGGCTCCAGGGGCGCATTCTCATCGAGTACGACTCCGGCGGGGCCGGTCAGCGCCTCGGCGTGGACCATCACGTTGCCGGTGATGAGCAGTCCGGTGCCGCCGGAGGCCCAGTGCTTGTACAGCGACAGCAGCTGCCAGTCGGGGAGCTGGCCGTCGCCGGCCATGTTCTCCTCCATGGCCGCCTTCGCGATCCGGTTCTTCAGTACCTGCCCGGAGCGCAGGGTCAACGGCGAGAACAGCTCGCTGGTCATTCCGTTCTCTCTTCCATCTCGATCACTTACGATGTGTGCACCACTCACATTAGGGCAATGATGTATGCATCGTAAACATCGAGGTGTGTGGGGTACCTCGCAAAACGGGTGGTTGGCACCGGCAGCCCTGCCGAAACGCAGCCCGGGCCTGCCGACGCCATCACGGCGTCGGCAGGCCCGGCTTCGTGGTTCATGCGCAGAGAAGCACGGGGTGTGTCAGGTGTTGTGGAGTGCGGTGTGGAGGAAGTCGATGGCGAGTTTGCGGGCGACGTTGGCGGCGCGGGTGTCGCGGAGGCTGTCGAGGAGGAGGAAGTCGTGGACCATGCCGGCGACGCGGACGGAGGTGACGTCGACGCCGGCTTCGCGGAGCTTGTTGGCGTACTGCTCGCCCTCGTCGCGCAGGACGTCGGCCTCGTCGGTGATGACCAGGGTGGTGGGCAGGCCCCTGAGCTGGTCGAGGGTGGCCTGCAGGGGGGAGGCGTGGTGTTCGGCGCGCTGGGCGGGGTCGGTGGTGTAGGCGTCCCAGAACCACTTCATGCCGTCGCGGGTGAGGTAGTAGCCCTCGGCGAACTGCAGGTAGGAGGGGGTGTCGAAGTCGGCGTTGGTCACCGGGTAGAGCAGGCACTGGGCCTTGAGGTCGATGCCGCCGCGTTCCTTGTTCATCAGCGCGAAGACCGCGGACATGCAGCCTCCGACCGATTCGCCGGTGACGGCGATGCGGGAGGTGTCCAGGCCGTGGTCAGCGCCGTGTTGCATGACCCACTGGCCCACGGCGTAGTTCTGCTCGACCTGCGTGGGGTACTTCGCCTCCGGTGCGCGGTCGTAGACGGGGAAGACGCCGGCGGCGCCGGCCCCGACGGCCAGTTCGCGGAAGAGGCGGTCGTGGGTCTTGTCGTCGCCGAAGACCCAGCCGGCGCCGTGGATGTAGAAGGCGACGGGCAGCGCTCCGGTGGCTCCCTTGGGGCGGATGATGCGGGTGCGGACGGTGCCCCACTGTCCGGCGTCCACCTCCACCCACTCCTCGTCGACCTCCGGACGCGGCACACTCGCGTCGCTCTGCAGGCCCAGGAGGATGTCACGGCCCTTCTCGGGCGGCACCTCGTAGATCCGGGGATGCGGATCGGTCGCCTCACACAGCTCCTTCGCGGCCGGCTCGAGGTAGGGCGTGATCGGAGGAGGAAGCTCAGTCATGTCGACTCCATGGTCACGAGCACCCAAGTGCCCTGATTCCCGCGGCGTCGCCGGCCGCGACTGCTGATCCCCCGCCTCAGGCGTCCATGCCCGGGTCCCATCGTTCGCGCCGCATTCATCCTCCGCAACCCGGCCGCAGGCTCCGAGGTGTCAAAACCTCTCGTGGTGCTGTTCGGTCGTCTCTTGCCCGCCAGGGAGGCCTGACGCCAGAACGTCTGTGCCGGTATCCGTTCGGGTGTCTCCAGCCTGCGTGAGCGCGCCTTGTCCGAGGTGAGGGACGCGGTCACCTGACGGGCCACGAGCCTGGTCATCGGCGTGATCGCCCTGCAGCTGCTGTTCATCGCTTCTTTTGTGGGCGCGCTTGCACGAACCCCGCCTCAAGGACGCCGCCTTCGGTGTCGTGGCGCTGCGGGCCCTGGCCGAGCAGCCGGTGAACCGCCTGGACGAGCTGCCCGGCTCACTTCAGGACCCCCGCGCGCTGCCCGATGAGACGACGGCGCGGGCACAGATCATGAACCGGGACATCGAGGCTGCGCTCCTGGTGCACCCTGCCGGGACCACCGACACGCTCCTGGTGGCAACCGGTGGCGGCAGAACCCTGCCAGCCGCACTGGGGGCGCTGACCGCCACCCTGGAAGAGGCGCAGGGGCGAAGCGTCCGTACGGTCGACGTGGCCCCGTCCTCCCGCCACGACTTCAACAGTCTGTCGTCGTTCTACGTCGTCGTCGGCTGGTGCGTCGGCGCTTACCTGTGTGCCTTGACCTTCGCGGTCGGCGCCACCACGCTCGCCTTCCGGGAACTCTTCGGCATCATGGGCGTCGGCCTGGCGAGCCTGCCGATCGTGATCGCGGGAAATCCGAGTGCCGGAGGCGCTCTGCCCCCGCCCATGCTGCCCCCGTTCTGGCATGCGATCGGGCGGGCCCTCCCGCCAGGGGCGGGCACATGGGCGGCCCGCTCGATCCCCTACTTCGACGGCAACGACATGACGTCCTCGCTGCTGGTGCTGTCGGCCTGGGCGGTCGGCGGCGCCCTCATCGCCATGCTCGCGGCCGTGCTGCGGCAGCGCCGCGACTCGGAACCCGGCCCCGCAGAGACAGGCGGAACCGCAACCCGTGCCGGCTCGGGAGCGTAGTGCTTCGGAGGAGGGGTCGCTCACGCGTGGGGGAACTGGACGAACCCGAACACCTCGTCCACAAGAGCCGCGAGGGAGAGGTCCGCGCTGCCCTCGGACCAGCGCATGAGGGCGACGTCGAAGCAGCCCAGTGCGGTGTTGATCATCGTCTGGGCCCTGAGTTCGCTGTCGGGGCCCTCGGGGGCGATCCGGGACGCGATCTCGGGCACGAGGGCGTCGGACCAGGCGAGGTGCTTCTCCAGGTAGCGCGCGCGGAGGCCGGGCGTATGGCAGATGACGCGCGTGGCCCGCTTCCAGCGCCCCCCGTCGGCGTCCATCTGGAGCGCTGCCGTTCGGAACGTGGCACGCAGGGCGCCCCAAACGTGGTTTCCGTCGAGGTGCCGGAGCAACTCGCCCCGGACCTCTTCGGCAGAGGGGATGCGGTCACCGAAGACCACGTCCTCCTTGTTGCTGAAGTAGCGGAAGAAGCTGCGCTGGGAGATACCGGCCGCCGCGACGATATCGGCGACGGTGACCTGGTCGAATCCGGTGGTGTCGAAGAGCTCGAGGGCTGTGTCGGCCAGTGATTCGGTGACGGCCTGGCGGGTCTTGATGCGCAGGCCGGGTGTGGTGGTCTCCCTCATGTCACCAGGTTATCAGTGCCAAACTTGGCAGTCTGTGTCACACATGGCGTACTGTGTCATGGGTAGGCGGCGTGAGTTCTCCGGGCGACCGGTCACCCGGGCCTTGTTCCGGGGAGATGATGATTCCGGGCCACTCACGCCAGATCTCGGTTGATACGCCCACTGTGTCCGCAGTGGAGCCGTTCCGGCAGGAGGAAGGGTCGTCATGACCAAGGTGTTGTTCGTTGTCTCTGCGGCGGATCGTTGGACGTTGCGGGATGGGGAGGTGCATCCGTCGGGGTTCTGGGGTGAGGAGCTGGCGATGCCGCACAAGATCTTCACCGAGGCGGGGTGGGAGATCACGATCGCGACGCCGGGTGGGAAAGTGCCGACGCTGGACCAGCTGAGCATGGGGCGGACGGCGGGGTGGCCTTCTAAGCTGCGTGAGGTGGATGCGTATCTGAAGTCGATCCAGGCCGAGCTGGACAGTCCGCGGGTGCTGGCGGAGATGGATCCGGACGATTTCGATGTCGTGTTCTATCCGGGTGGCCACGGGCCGATGGAGGACCTGTCGGTCGACCCCGACTCGGGTGCGCTGATCACGCGTGTGTTGCGTTCGGGCAAGCCTCTGGCGTTGCTGTGCCATGCGCCGGCGGCGGCGTTTGCGGCGCAGAACGAGGACGGATCGTGGCCGTTCACCGGGTACCGGATGACGGGTCTTTCGAACCTGGAGGAGAAGTTCAACAGCTTCGGCCGCAAGGCGGTGTGGCTGCTGGAGGACCGGTTGCGGGAGAGCGGGGCTGAGTACTCCAAGGCCCGTCTGCCGCTGCGTCCGTATGTGGTCGTCGACCGCAACCTCTATACCGGCCAGAACCCCCCGTCTTCCGAGCGCCTCGCCGAGCGCCTCGTCGCCGACGTGAACGCGGCGGCGGGACGCTAGCCGCAACGGCACCGCCGCACCCGTCAAACAGCAGAACCGGGACATCCCGGAGATCGTCGTGCGACTGCGGGCCACCTTCGACTCGGGCATCACCCGGCCGGCCCTCGGGCGGCGACGCCGGCTCGGCGCCCTGCGACGCCTTCTGCTGGACCACACCTCGGACATCGAGGAAGCGCTCTACGACGACCTGCGCAAGGGGCGTACCGAATCCCACCTCACCGAGATCGGTGGAGTCCTGGCAGAGGTCGAAGACGCCCTGCGTCACCTGGATCGCTGGATGGGACCGCGGCGGGTCGCCGTGCCCATGAACCTGAAGCCGGCAACAGCCCGGATCCACCCCGAACCCCTGGGCGTCTGCCTGATCATCGCGCCCTGGAACTATCCGCTGACGCTCACGCTGAACCCGCTGGTCGGCGCACTGGCCGCCGACAACGGGCCGTCGTCAAACCCAGCGCACTGGCCCCCGCCACGATTCTCTGCTCACCGACCTCCTGCCCCGCTACCTGGAGGCCGTCGCTGTCGTCGAGGGGGCGGCCGAGGAGACCACCACGCTGCTCGCGCAGCGCTTCGACCACATCTTCTACACCGGCAACGGCACGGTCGGGCGCATCGTGGCCGCCGCCGCGGCGAAGAACCTGACCCCCGTCACCCTCGAACTCGGCGGCAAATCACCCGTCTTCATCGACGAGACGGCCGACATGGCCGTCACCGCGCGCCGTCTGGCCTGGGGCAAGTTCACCAACGCCGGCCAGACCTGCGTCGCACCCGACTACGTCCTGGTCACCCGGGCCGCCCGGGACTCCCTGATCGCCGCACTGCCCAGAGCCATCCAGCACATGTTCGGCAACAACCCCCGGACCAGCGCCGACTACGGGCGCATCGTCAACGACCGCCACTTCCGGCGCCTGACCGGACCAGCCCTTCTCGGCGGCGGCCTCACCATCGCGTACTCGCCGCTGATCTGGTAGGCGGCGACGGGCACGTCGACCGAGTCGGCGACCTTGGCGAGCACGTCGAGGTAGGGGCTGGCCGGCTTGACCATGACCATGTCGGCGCCCTCCTCCAGGTCGAGGGCGAGCTCCCGCAACAGCGTCTGGGGCCGACAGAGGAAGAAGACCGGTGCGGGCGACATCTGCGGCCGGCCAAGCAGCGCTGCGGGTCGCCTCAACGGCCTGCCCGCTCAGGCAGCCGGAGCTCGCTGGGCCGAGTTCCGGCTCAGAGTTCTTACGCGGCCGTCCAGCCGGCGACTGGTCTCGCATCCATGCACAGACTCACCTCGAACTCTGTCGCGTGCACCCGCTCGGACCTTGCGGACCGAATGGTGCTCCTCGGCGAGGCCCTCCAGGGGCCTCCTGTTGCGCCAAGTGGCACGTACGAGACACCGGCAGGGGCAGCGAATAACGTCATGGAAACGGGCTCGCACCTGCAGTGGTCGCAGCATGTCGGCCCCGGTTCTCCAATTGCACTCCTGCTCCTGGGGAGTTGGACGGCTGCCCAACCCGGAGCGCAGGAGCGTGTCGCATCTGAAGGGGGAAAGCGGGGTACCTCGCCTGCCATCTGCAAAGTCGTCGTACAGACGTGGCCGGTCTGGTTGGCGCAGGGTCCTGCGCGGGGTGTCGTGGAGGGCGGCGGACCCCAAATGTTGACACTGCACACTCCGACGGCGTAATGTATGCGCTGTAAACATCAGGCTCTCGGGTGTATGCGGACAGAAACGGGCCTTCCTGCCCTTTCTCGGTATCGTGTTCGCGGTGCGCTCGGCATTGGCCGACCAGCAGCAATACTGCGCGCGCCCGGCACCCAAGACCCCCGCAAGAGCCCATGCGCCGTAGTTAGTTGTGGGAACGGAGTTGTCGTGAAGGCTGTATCGATCACGGAGCACGGTGGTCCTGAGGTTCTGCAGTGGGTCGAGGTCGAAGACCCGACGCCCGGCGCCGGTGAGGTGGTCATCGATGTGGTGGCCAGCGCTCTGAACCGGGCGGACGTCATGCAGCGCTGGGGGCTCTACCCGCTGCAGCCCGGCTGGTCGCCGTATCCGGGGCTGGAGGTCTCCGGTCGCATCAGCGCCATCGGCGAGGGAGTCACCGGCTGGCAGGTGGGAGACGAGGTCTGTGCCCTGCTGACCGGAGGCGGCTACGCGCAGAAGGTCGCCGTTCCCGCCGGACAGCTCCTCACGATCCCCAAGGGAATCGGACTGACGGAAGCGGCGGGCCTCCCCGAGGTCACTGCCACGGTCTGGTCGAACATCGTCATGACCGCGGGCCTGAAGGCGGGCGAGACGCTCCTGGTGCACGGCGGCGCCGGCGGTGTCGGCACGATGGCGATCCAGATCGCCAAGGCCCTGGGCGCCCGCGTCGTCACGACGGTCGGCGGAGCGGAGAAGGCCGCCCAGGCCCGAGAACTGGGCGCCGATGTGGCGATCGACTACCGCACCGAGGACTTCACCGAGCACGGTCCCTACGACGTGATCCTCGACGTCGTAGGCGGCGACTACCTGGAGCGCAACGTCCGCTCCCTGGCAGCCGACGGCCGGCTGGTCGTCATCGGCCTGCAGAAGGGCCTCGAGGGGCAGCTCAACCTCGCCGAGATCGTGTTCAAGCGGGCCTCCGTGCACGGCACCACCCTGCGAACCCGCTCCAAGGAGCACAAGGCCGAGATCGTGGCGGAGGTCCAGAAGAACGTCTGGCCCATGATCGAGAACGGCACCGTGAAACTGGTCATCGACCAGACCGTCCCCATGGCCGACGCAGCCGAAGGGCACCGCCTCATGGAAGCCGGCGGCCACCTCGGCAAGATCCTGCTCGTGAACGACGAGAGCGTGTGACGGCGGGCGGCTGAACGCCCGCACCACACTCATCGCGCGCGGCACTTCACCTCGCGATGACGTCAGCGCCCGAAGGCGCAGGCTCATGGGGAGGCAGGCCGTTCGCCGGCCTCCCCGGCAGCCCGGCGAGCGGCGGGCGGGGAACGGTGCGCATCCGGCAAGTCGAGGGCAGTCTCGCCGACCGTCCGCGCCATGCAGCATGTCCGCCAGCGGAACAGCCTGTTGCGCGCGGTCCGGCCGCTCTCATTTGCAGAACTCGTATCCGGCGTGTCTCCATCGTGGAGGCTGGTCAGGATGAGGTATGCACGATGGCGCAGTGAGTCGAGGGATCAGCGACTCGTGCTTGCATGCCCGGACATCCGCGCGGATCCGCAGTGCCATCCGTTCACACGGCCTCGGCCTGGCCGTGTGGCACAGTCCTGCTTCGGCCTACCCGCCAAGCAGTCCTGAGCCCTCCGAGACCGACCGAGGACTCGCAGCCGTAGGCCTGCCCGCCGACGAGTCTCGTTCGTCAGCGCACCCCGTGGTATTCGAGCGGGGTGGCCGTCGGCTGCTCGCCGTCGACGCCGCCCAGGAACTCCACCAGACCCTGGCCAGTGCCCGGGCCGAGCGGACCACCAAGACCTGGAAGACCAGGTACGCACTTCGCGCCGGTATCGAGGGCACCATCAACCAAGCCCTCGACGTCACCGGCCTGCGCAGGGACTGCATACCGCGGCCTGCCCAAGGTCCGTCTCCAACACGCCTTCTCCGCCACCGCCGTCAACGTCATCCGCCTCGACGCCCACTGGAACCCGGCCAACCCTCGTTCGCGCCCCGGACCAGCAGACTCACCCGCCTCAGCCACCGAAGGGTGCAGCTCCGGCTCCGGGGCCGCGGAATACTCGGCTGCAACTGAGGCTGCCCCGCTCATAGGATCCTCGTTCAAGGCGCTGACACGGCGCCCTGCCGACCGTTGGCACTCAACGGACCGAGGTGCGTGGCGCAATGAGCAGCCGACTCTTCGCAATCTCCTTCGACGCGCACCAGCCCGAGCGCCTGGCGCATTTTTGGTCCGGCGTCATGGGCTTGAAGAGAGTCGACGATTCTTACGACGGCGTCGCCCTGCTGTCCGGGAATGACGCCGGCTACCGCCTCGGCTTCCGTCCCTCCCGAACGCAGAAGGCCGCCCAGAACCGGCTGCACTTCGACCTGACGAGCTCCTCCCTGGAGGACCAGCAGGAGACCGTGGCCAGGGCGCTCGCCTTCGGTGCGCGGCACGCTGACGTCGGTCAGGGACCGGACGCGTCCCATGTGGTACTCGCCGACCCCGAGGGCAACGAGTTCTGTGTCATCGAGCCGGACAACAATTTCCTCGCGGGCTGCGGCTTTATCGGAGCGCTTGCCTGCGATGGTTCGCAGACCGTGGGCTACTTCTGGAGCGAGGCGCTGGGCTGGCCGCTGGTCTGGGACCAGGACGAGGAGACCGCCATCCAGTCACCGAACGGCGGTACGAAGATCACGTGGGGTGGTCCGCCGCTCATGCCGGATCCGGGCAAGGACCTGCACTTCGACCTCGCACCGGACGACGATCAGCAAGCGGAGGTCGAGCGCCTGCTCTCCCTCGGAGCGAAGCGTCTCGACTCCGACCACGGCGGGGACGGCGCAGTGCTGCTGGCCGACCCCGACGGCAACGAGTTCCGCGTGCTCACGCGCCGGTGAAGCGGGAGCCGCGGTAGGCGGTCGCTGCTGCGAGGAGCACGGCAGAGAGTCGGGTAAGCCCCCGTCACCCCAACGAGCAGCTCAACGCGTCCCGCGAGGAGAGATCCGCACCCAACCCTTAAGCAGCGGAGTCGTACACCACTGCAACGGACCGGTCGAGGCCAGCGCGAGTGCCTGGTCCTGCCGCCTGGACCGCGAAGCTGGAGGCAGAGCTGCTCGACCTGCCGCAGGGCGTGGTGACGGAGCTTCGCCGTGCTTTGCCGACGGGCAGCCCTTCGGTGCGGGCTCACAGGTGTCCGTCGGCCCAGGCGGTGAGTCTGCCTGCGAGGGCACTTCCCAGTGCGGTGGCGGCCGCGCGGATGGGACTGCTGACTACGGTGTACGACGGCCTGCGGGCAGTTGGTGCCGTTGCGGTGCCGCCGGGGTGTGCGCGCTCCTGGTCACAGGCTGGCGTACTGCCGTGCCGTGCCGGTGCCGATTTCACCGCGGTCGCCGGCTTTGCCGCCCGCCGTCAGGGCCGTTCCGGTGAGCCGATCGAGCGCAGTATCCCGAAGGCCCGCAGCAGGGGAGCCGGGCCCGTGTCCGTGAGACCGGACGCCCGGCGCGCCCTGCGCGTGCGCAGTACGGCGCGCACCGCGGACAGGGCGGCGCACGCGATCACCGCGGCCGTGAGGTCGGCGTCCGGCGTGTTGGGCGGCAGTCTGCGCTCGACCAGGACGGCGAGTCGTTCCTCGAAGTCGGAGAAGGCCTGGACGAGCCGGGCCGTGACGACGTTCTCGATGCCTTGGACCGGATGGCTGAGGGCGGTCAGCGTGGAGGCGGCGAACGGCTCGGCCGCTTCCAGTAGGGCGTTGCACACCGCGTCCAGAGGTTCCTCGTCCGCCGGACGCCGGGCCAGGGCGTTCTCGACGTAGGCGAAGATCTCGACGCCGTCCGGCAGCAGCAGCGCCTCCTTGCTCTCGAAGTAGCGGAAGAAGGTGCGCACGGACACGTTCGCGTATGCGGCGATGTCCGCGACCGTGGTGGCCTCGAAGCCGCGTTCCTTGAACAGGCGCGCGGCCCCCTCCAGCAGGCGGTGCCGCGTCTCCTCCTTCTTGCGTTCGCGCAGTCCGGCGGGGGCGATCTCACTGGGCATGGTCGAAGCCTCCCGCCAGGGTGTCACCACTGTCAATTGACACATATGCCACCACTACGGCTGACGCGCCAGCCCATCCCGCCGTGACGGCCTGAGGCGGCACTCCGCCTCAGAGATCGCCGCACCAAAAAATGGCACAACTGCCAATTGTCATCCGTGCCACTTCTCCCTAGAGTTCGTGTCACTCGTGACACTTTCTTCTTGGAGACCTCGGTGGCCCGACCTCTGCAGCACCCGCCCGCGCCGAGCGGGGCGCACCCCACCGCCCATCCGGCAACGGACTTGACCGCGGACCGCCGCGGACTCGGCCGCCTCGGCGGCTTCTGTGCCCGGCACCCGGCAGCGGTGATCGCCGCCTGGCTGCTGGTCCTCGTCGCCGCCCTGGCCGGACGACATCTCGCCGCGCCCACCTTCAGCGACCAGGTCAGCCTGCCCGGCACCGCCTCCCACACCGGCGCCGATCTCCTCGCCACCTCGATGCCCGAGGCGGGCAGGCCGGGCGGCAAGGTCGTGTTCCACACCGGCTCCGGCGCCGTGGCCGACCAGCACTCCGCGCTCGCGCGAACCCTGGCCGACCTCCGCGATCTGCCGCACGTCACCGCCGTCTCCGCGCCCGTCACCAGCACCGACGGACGCACCGCGTACACCGCCGTCTCCTTCGACGAGCAGCTGAAGAACCTCGGCCACCACTACACCGGGCTACTGGACAAGGCGACCGGCCCCGCCAGGGCGGCGGGGCTCGGCGTGGCCTACGGCGGCGATCTGGATCAGGTGGTGCGTGCACCGGCCGACGACAAGCTGAGCGAGGACATAGGCGTCGTCACCGCCCTCGTCATCCTGCTGCTGGCCTTCGGCAGTGTCCTCGCCGCGCTGCTGCCACTGATCACCGCGCTGATCGGTGTCGGGGCCGGCCTCGGCATCGTGGGCATCGTCGCCGCCACACTCTCCTTCGCCACCTCGGCCACCACCCTTGCCGGCATGATCGGCCTGGGCGTCGGCATCGACTACGCCCTGTTCCTGACGACACGCTTCCGCCAGGACCTCATCGACGGGCGCGACCCGGCCGACGCCGCGGCCCGCACCGCGCACACCAGCGGACGCGCCGTCCTCGTCGCCGCTGTGACCGTGGCCGTCGCCATGCTCAGCCTCTACGCCTGCGGGCTGACCTTCATCGGCAAGATCGGCCTCGCGGCCACCTGCGCCGTCGTCGTCACCGCCGCCGCGGCACTCACCCTCGTGCCGGCGGCCCTGGCTCTGGTGGGCAGGCGCATCGACCGGTTCCGGCTACGCCGCCCGGTCGCCGAGGGCGCGGCGGCCGGCGACGGCCGAAACCGCTACGCGGACCTCGTCGCCCGGCGCCCCTGGGCGTTCCTCGCCGTCGGTGTCGCCGTCCTCGGCGTGTGCTCCCTGCCCCTGCTGTCCATGCGCCTCGGCCACGTCGACGCCGGTGCCGACCGACCCGGCAGCAGCACCCGAACCGCCTACGACTGGATCGCAAACGGCGACGGGCAGGGCTTCGGAGCGGGAGCGAACGGCCCGATCGTCACCGTCGTCGACGTGAGCGGCGCGAAGTCGCCCGTCGACCGGATCACGCGCGACGTGACCACGGCCCTGACAACCACCCACGGCGTGGCCGCCTTCACCCCCCTCAAGGCGAGCGCCGACGGGAAGATCCTCGTCACCACGCTCACCCCGACGACCGGCCCGCAGGACGCCACCACCGGCGACCTGCTCGCCACCCTCTCCGGGCGGACACTGCCGAAGGCCCTGCACGGCACGGGCGCCAAGGCCTACCTCACCGGCACCGTGGCCGGCCAGGCCGACTTCCGGGACATGGTCGGCGAACGGCTGCCCCTCGTCATCGGCATCGTCCTGGTCCTCGCCTTCCTGCTGCTCATGACGGTCTTCCGCAGCCTGCTGATCCCGCTCAAGGCCGTCGTGCTCAACCTGTGCACCACGGCCGCGTCCTACGGCGTGCTCGTCGCCGTCTTCCAGTGGGGATGGGGCGACCGGCTGCTGGGACTCTCGGAGCCGGTGCCCATCGAGTCGTACGTGCCCATGATGATGTTCGCGATCGTCTTCGGGCTGTCCATGGACTACGAGATCTTCCTGCTGTCCCGGATCGCCGAGGCCTGGCACCGCACCGGCGACAACCGGCTCGCCGTGGGGGAGGGGCTGTCGGCGACGGCCCGCGTCATCTCCGCTGCCGCGTTCATCATGACCGCGGTGTTCCTGTCCTTCACCGCCTCACCGACCGTGGTCGTGAAGATGCTCGCCCTGGGGCTGGCGATCAGCGTGATCGTCGACGCCACCGCGGTGCGCCTGATCCTGGTGCCGTCCGCCATGTTCCTCATCGGCCGGGCGAACTGGTGGATACCCCGCCGGCTCGACCGGGTCCTCCCGCGCCTGCACGCCTGACCGCCCGCCGCCCGATCCGGAGCCGTGACCACGTGAGACCGAACCCGCGCGGAAAGACCCGCCTCATCCTGGCCGCCACCGCCGCGACCCTCGCCCTGCTCACCAGCGCGACCGACCTTCTGGTCGAGCACCGCACCGAGGAGCGGGTCGTCACCCAAGCCGCACGCCGACTCAAGCCGGACGGCCCGGTGCACGCCGACCTCACCACCCCCCTGGCGGGCCTGCGCACCCTGGGAGGGGAGGTCGGAGACGTCGAGGTGCGTGCGAAAGGCGTACACCGCCGGCACGCCGTGCTGGACGTGACCGTCCACCTGAAAGACGTCACAACGAACGGCGACAGCGCCGGCGGCACCGCAACCGCCACCGTCGGATACGACCAGGTGACCCGGCGCCTGGGCACGCTGGGCAATGCCCTGACCGCCGGCGGCCAGGACGGCGACCTGATCCTCGCAGGCAGCGTCGGCCCCCTGGGCCTGCCCGTCACCGTGCGGGCGACCCTGTCCACGACCGCGCACGCCTTCACCATCACGCCCACCACGGTGAGTGTCCTGGGCCGAAGCGTGCCCGTCCAGGACCTCGCCGACCTGCCGGGCACCTCCGGACTCCGCGACGAACTGGGCCCCAGGACCGTGGCCGTCACCGCACTGCCCCACGGCGTCGCGCTCACCTCGGCGCACGCCGCCGCCAACGGCCTCGTCCTCGGCTTCTCCATCGCCGCCGGGCCGACACCGGGCGTGGCGGGGAAAGCCTCCTGACCGCGGCATGGCGTTGGTCCGCAGCGCTGCAGATCACAAGCAGAGGGCCGGCATGCTGGGGGAACTTCATCTCGCCCTCGGCGGAGACTGACGGGACTGCCACCCCTGGCGTCAGCTGACCTGGCGGATCGAGGCGCCGACGAGGATGCCATCGGCCACGGTGTAGTCGCCGGCATACGTCTTGAGCGTGCCGTCGGTCTGGGTGGCATACAGGACGGCGTGGACGCGGGAGGCTCCGAATTCGCTGATCGTGCCCAGGGTGATGCTCTGGGTGGTGCCGAACCCGGCCACCCACCGGCCATAGGTCGTCCCGGCGATGTTCGAGCCGCCGAGCGCCCAAGCGGCCTCATAGTCGTGATCGGTGATGTCCTGGTAGTACTGCGAGACCACCGCCGAGGCGTTGCTCAGATGCGGCCGAGGAGCCGCCGGGGGCGCCGTCTTGGGCACCACGGCCGTCGTCGCCGGCGCCACGGACGTCGGCGCAGGGCTGACGGATGGGGACGTGGAGGTGGGCGACACCGAGGCCGGCATGGTGCGCGTCACCGTAACAGCGGGAGCTGCCCCGGCGGCCGTTCTTGCGGAGCAAGCGGCGAGAGGCAGGACAGCGAGCAGAACGACAGCCGAGACGATACGGCGCACGGGCCCCCCTTTGGCGGTGCGGAAGTTGCTGCGGACACCGTGGCACGGAGCGGTTGCCAGTGGTGGGCTGAATCTGGAATCCCCCAGGGAGCGGGGAGTAGACGATCGAACCAAAGTCGCCTGGCCGCACGCCGCCCGGGCGTACGGACGGGGGCCGCGGCCCGATGCCCCGGCGGGCGGCGCCGATCCGCGTTTCGAGAACGGTCCGCTGGCGGTCGTTGCCGTCGATGCAGAGGGACCAGGGGCTGGCGTACTGCGCTGGTGGCCTGGTTCCGGGGGTAGCGACGAAGTGGCTTCCCGTGCTGATGGAGTGGACGCAGAAGGAGGCGAAGCTCGGACAGACGGGATTGTCGGGGCCGGCCAAGGACGCCGATCCGTTGCTCGTCCTGACGGGGGCAGCGCGTGAGCATTACGGTCTGCCGGTCACGCTCACGAAGGAGGAGTGTCTGGCCGAGCGGATCCCCGAGGGCCACAAGGTTGTCAGGCAGCCGGCGCATGCCGGATGGAAGCTGACGGAGCGGGAGTTGGGGCCGCGGGTGCGGATCGACCGTCCAGCGCAGGGCTTTGAGTGCACCTGCGTCCTGCTCGCGCCTCCGATTCCGACGCCGAAGGCCGGCGGCACTCCGGGGCGCCGACGGATGCCAGGACGCCGGTGTTCGACTCGAAGCTGCCGGGCTCGTGGCTGGTGGACCTGTCCCCTGGCAGGGCGGCCCCCGGACCGTGTGGCTGAGCCTTGCGTTTGGCGAGTGAGCGCGCCAGTGGGCGACCTGCCTGGTCGCATGGTTGACGCGTGGCCACCAGCCACAACCAGTTGTGAGGGCCGCATCGGTTTCGGGCAATCCGGGAACAACGTGTACGGCTCCCGGGTACCGTCCTTGAGGACAACGCCCGTGCCGGAAAGTCGGGTTCGCCCACGGCGCTGCGCGGCTTCGCACGGGGGAGGGATGCTACTCCATGACGTGGTGGCAGGCGTGCCTTTGGGGGGCGCTGGGCGCCGGGCTGGTCGAAGCCGGGGAGATGTGGCACCTCTACCGTTCGCAAGAGCGATTCCCCTGGATCAAGGATGAAAAACCGCAGGTCAAGCCCTACCTTTTCGCGGTCTCCCTGCGTTTCTTCATGGCAATCGGCATCACGGCTGTCTATGGCGCCGGTGGCCAAGTAGCTGGCCCTCTCGTTGCTGTCACTCTCGGTATCGCTGCTCCCCTCATCATTCAGCAGCTCGCCGGCTCGTCATCGTCCGAACAACCCTCCATCGGCTTGGACGGGACGGTCGCGAGTCTCCCCGGCCCCGTCCCAGCTCCTCCCCCCGAGCCCGCTCCGGGAGAGCAGGAACCGCCCCCGTCCGCAGACCCCGGGAGGAGCCCCGATGGCCAGTAACTCCACCAGCCCCAGGGGAGACTTCTGGTCCTGGGTGCGTGCTGCCCTCGCCTTCCGTCCCATCGGCAATCGCATGTTGGATGACGGTGATCTTCCCCTGATCTATCGCGTGATTGATTATCAAGCAGTGGCGCGGCAGGGAGATTTCTGGCGAGCCAAACGCCTTCACCTGACGGTTCTTCTGCTGGCCGCTGTGACGGCCGTGCTCGCCGAACGACTGGACAGCCGCGTTCAAGCAGTACTTGCCGCGGTTCTCTATGGTCTGACGTTCGTCATTGGCGTACGCGCCCTGCGTGGGCGGCCTGGTGCCGACGGGCACGTCGAACGAGTTGCCGCCGAATCCGTCAAGTCGACGGCCTGGCTGTACATGGTGCATGGCGGGTCATTCCACTCCCGAGTCGCCGACCCTGATGCGCTGTTCATCCATCGGGTGGAAGAAGCCTTGAGGCAGCTGAGCGTATGGGGGTTGCAAGACCCGCGCTCTACCTCCACCGCCTTTGGCAGTGAGCTGATCACCCCGGCTATGCGTGCGGTACGTGCCAAACCCTTCGAGGCCCGCCGGGAAATCTACCTGCGGGATCGGCTACTGGAGCAAACCGAGTGGTACCGGAGGGCATCAGCTCGTGCATACACGGCTTCCGTACGTTGGTCAGCAGTGAGCGCCGGGCTGACCCTTGTCGCACTGCTCACGGCGGTGCTGCAGGCCGCGGGGCTGATGAGCGGTGGGTACCTGGCCGGTCTGCTGTCTGCCGCAGTAGCTGCAGCGGTGGCCTGGCAGGAAGCGCACCGGTACAGGCCGCGCGCCGCCGCCTATGCGCTCGTGACGCAGGAACTGATGACCTTGCGCATCGCCATGGCCGCCACAGTGACGGAGGAGGGCTGGGCCGATGCCGTTGCCGGTGCGGAGCAGCTGGTCTTCCCTCAGCGCATCGACCTGATGATGGGCATCAGCACCTGACAGGCGGCGGGTCTCGACCCATGTGGTCCCGACGCGCGACCGAGATGCTGGTGGAGGAGCCGTACGACTGGTGCGGGCCGCTGACCGATGAGGAGTGCGGGCGCCGGTATCTGGTCGCCATCTACATCAACATGGCGTTTGCCGCGGGCGCCCATGGGCTCACGGTCGAGCTGAACGAGCCGGCCCCCTGACCGGCAGCCGGCCCCAGCTGCACACGAGGCACCCGTCAGGGGACGTCTGAATGCCCAGGTCGACCCTTTGTGGGTGGGGGTGGTCGTCCCTTGAACGGGTGACGTAGAGCGTGCACGGGCCTGGTGGGTGGGAAGTCTCTTGCCTGTCCACACGTCCCGCGCCTCTGCCCACCGAGAGGGAATCACCGTGTTGTCCGTCCGTCGCATTGTGACCGTTGCAGCAGTGAGTGCACTGCTTTCCCTCGGAGCGATCGTTCCCGCTCTGGCCGCCCAGGCACCGGACCCCGACGACATCACAGACGGTCTTCTCGAACGACCCGTCAGCACTCTCGTGGGCTACCCTCTCGGCCTCCGTCTCGGCATCTGAAACCGCCGGTCGGTATGGGCCTGTAGCGCCGTCGGTTCCCGATAGCTGCTGATCGGCCCCGTCGCCAACTGTTACGGATTTCCCGTGCCTGGCCAACGGCCAGCCCCACTGGCCCCCTCCCCGCGCTGGTCAAATCCCCTCTTAGGCAGGAAGATCATCACAACTTGGCAACGACCTGCTGCGTGATCGTCGGTGCCTGGAAGGATGCGCCCCAAACGGAATGTCAGAAGGGCGCAAAACATGGGCTTCTCCTACCGCAAGAGCTTCAAGGCGGGCCCGTTTCGCGTCACGGCCTCCAAGTCGGGGATCAGCTACTCCGCCGGCGTGAAGGGCGTCCGGGTAACCAAGCGGGCCAACGGGCGCGTGCAGACCACCATCTCCGCTCCAGGGACCGGCCTGCGCTACACCGCGAGCAGCACCAGCAGCGGCAAGCAGCAGAGCCTGGCCACCCCGGCCGCGGCAGTCAACGCCCCTGTGACCGGTACCTCGGCGGCTCGCCGCGACCGCGGAAGTCGCCGTCCCGGCGCGTGGTACATCGCGATAGTGCTGCTATCGGCCGGGCTCTTCAGCGCTATACCGTTCGCTCACGCGGCGGCCCGACTGCGTCGCAAGGACCTGCGCCTCCGGGCGGGAATCTACGCGGCCGTCGCAATGGTTGTGGCTGTGCTCTCCTCGATCACTCCCCACGACGCGCACGGGAACGCGGTTGGTACAGCCGGCCGTGCGTTGAGCACGATCCTTGCCCTCCTGGCATTGGCCCTGATGGCGACGGCCTGCTTCCAACTGGTCCCGCTCCGGCGCGAGGTCTACGGCCTGGAAGCGGGGCCGACACCGCCTACTCATCCCGCGGCAGCGGATCCGGTCGTCGCAGCGCACCTTGCCGCCCGTGCGCGCCGGGATGAAGCTCGCGCCCTCGCGCAGAGCGACCCTGTTCTCGCCCAGGACCTTCGCATCGGTCGTCCAGACCTGCCGCGCGAGTACGACGACGGTGGTCTGATCGATCTCAACAGCGTGCCGGCCGATGCCATCGCCACGGCCTGCTCCATCGAGCCGTCTTTGGCCGAACGGATCGTGGCAGCTCGGCAGGAACTTGGCTCATTCAGCTCGCTGGACGAGGTCTTCGTCTTCGCCGAGGTCGAGGAGGGCACCGCCGCACGGATCCGCGAATACGGGCTGCTCCTGCCGAGGTAGCTACGGCCCGCAGCTCTGGGATGAGACGCTCTGGGTCAACCGAGCAGCGGAAGTGCCGTGTCTGCGGCCCCCTGCCTGACAGCCCTGGACCGGGACAAGCCAAGGTTGTACGCCGCGAGACCCTGGCAGCCATCCGTCTCATCGCCTGGCTCCACGAACACGATGCCTCGCCTGCCACGTTTTCCCAGCTCCGCCTCGACACCTGGCCAACCAGCGGCATGCGGCATGCGGTATGCCCCGTGGTGACCTTCTTGCGCTGGTCCCTGGAACGCCGGCACATACGCCTACTGCAGACGCCGGAGTTCCAGGCCCTGCCCGCCGCGGCCCATGCCGGCCCGTGGTACGGATCGCGTTTGCTGACCGCGGTCGACTGCGGATGCTCATCGCGCCCGCTTCGTACCCGACGCCGTCTTCCCGGGCTCGCTGGCCACCTCTCCCCGAACCGCTGACCCCTTCCGGGCCACGCCGCCAGGCACATGCCGTTGCGGGCCCTGAACCCGCGGAAGCGGCGCCACCCGCTACCGTCACACCAGGTGGCACAGCGAAAGGTCTTGGGGGCGGGATGTTCGAGAGAGTCAGCAACTGGTGGAGAAGGAAGCCGGGTTCGATCCGTTGGGCCGTATTCACGTGTCTCCCCGCGGGGATCGTCCTCTTGGCTCTCGGGTGGTACGGCGACGGGCACGGGTGGTGGAACAACCGAGCGTTCGTCACGAACGTGGTGTCCAGCTTCACCGGCCTCATGTTCGGCATCCCATTCGCCGTCCTGGTTCTCTCCCGTCTGTCGAAGGACCAGGCGGAAGCTGCCGCGCGCGAGGAGAGCATCGCTCAGGCCAGGACGGCAGTCGACGAGTTTTTCGGCGCTTGGTGGACAGGTATCAAACGGGCCGACGCACGGACCATGAACGACCGGGTGGGGGAATGGCGCGCCGCAAACAGGCAGCTTTTGCAGATCCTGCGACTGAGCGAGACCGGCCCGCGCGACATCGACGAAAGGCGGCAGACGGCGGCCCAGATCGATCAGTTCGTCCAGGAGCGGGACGCCGCCCGGGCAGCCGTCTTTGACACAGGCCGGCGAAGCGAGTGGATCACACTGATCGTCCGGAGCTGGAGACGCCTCGACGAGGATGTCCGGCCTCAGATGCAAAGGGCCGGCCTGCCGTGGATCTCCTCGGCAGCGAACGTCGCGCTACACGACGCCTTCCGGCAGTTTGAGGCGATTGAGCTCGACAACGGGGTAGGCAACCGCCTTCGTCGGGCCCGAATGTTCGCGCCACCGCACGTACCCGATGATCAAGGGTGGCTCCAGGCCAAGAAGCTGCTCGAAGCCGAGGCCGAGGCAGAAGCCGCAGTGGCACTCGCTCTCCGGGACGTCGTGAAGAACCTCGATCGTATTGAGCGCATCGGAAGTTGATTCAAGCCCGAGGGTGCTACCGGGAGCACACTTGCCTTGCCCAGGCTCAACAGAGGCTTGGCCAGCGCGGACTCCGACATCCACCGACGTGGAATCGCCCTGGAAAGGGATGCCCGACGAGAGTCGGGCAAAGATCTGGCGCTGCGTAGGCCCCTTCGTCGAATGCGTCGGTTACGACCGGCCCGTACCGATCAGCGCCAGCGCTCCGATCATCTGTGCGCCGGCCTGCGACTGGCTCGGACCATGGTGAGTTCGTGGGACGCGGCCCGCCGGAGTTTCGCCGTCAGTCACACGCGGAGCGGCGTGCGCCGGTGCAACGCGCGGCGGTTTCGTGAACGGGGAGGGGCACCGCCGTCGCCGGCGAAGGTGCATACGGCACCCCTGACGGCCAGTGGCGCTTCTTCGGGGCCGGAAGAGCGTGTAGCGCTGCTGCTGCCGTCGTTGTGGGTGGCGTGGAGGGTTGTTACGCACTTTCGGGTGCCGGCTGGGTGGTGGGACGGGGCCGCGGAGCAGCGTTCGTGGCGGTGGCGCGACGTGGCGGGATGTCTAAGAGTGGATTTTGCCCATTAATGCAGGATGCAGGTGAGAGTCACGGATTTATGGGTGATCTGTAACATCGCCCGTGTATGTCGCGTACTTGCCGTGTCGGCAGGGAGGGTGTGGTGCGCGGCCAGCCGGCCGTCACCGCCTTCGCGTAAGCCCTGCTCACGGCCTGCGGCCGCGGGAGGGCTGCGCCCACACCTGCAGGGAGAGCCTGTGTGCGTTTACGCTTTCGCACCCGGTACTGGTGAAGCACCGGCTGCGTGTCCTGGCCCGCCCCAGGCAACGTGCCGGCGCGGTGAACCCCCGGTCACGGCGCTCGACCGACGAACGCCGGCCACAGGGACGCGGCATCGCTGACTGGCGAGGCGAAGGCCCCGGACTGGGAGCCCTTCTGAAGCGTCGGCGCCGCTTCCGCCGTTCCCTTCTGGCGAGGCCTGGTTTCTTCGCCGCCGGTCCACTTCTCGGTCGCCGCCGGCCGACGGGCGCCCACCGCCTCGACGGCGACCGTCGCGAGGCCCGGGGTGGAAGCGAACAGTTTTTTGTATGGATCACTGCAACGGGCTGAAGAGAGGGCCACCACGCAAGAAGGACAGGACCGGTAGCGAACCCAGTACACAGCACACTCGGCCCCCGGGGGCGCGAGGCGCGCGAACGAAGCATACGCAGAACGGAGCGAGACCATGCAGACCATCAATGCAACAACCGATCGAGGATGGGATCATGCCCCGGCGGAGGACTTCCTGCTGGCGCCGCCCAACCCTGCAGACCGCATTGCCTGCCGCATCGATCCTCGCGACCTGCGGCGCCTGAACCTGTACGCAGTTCTGACCGCGGCTGGGATCGCCCCCTGGCCAGGGGATCGGGAAGCGATCGAGAAGCTCAGCGCACTGCCCGACAGCGTGCACGAAGCCCTGCACCACTGGCTCAGTTCCGGCAGGTGACGCGCCTGGCGTCGGCACAGCACGTCCCAGGGACCGGAGGTCGGCGCAGAAGGCCTGGTTCGATGCGCTGCTGGCGCTGCGTGTGGGTGGCGGTGCCGGCGCCGTAGGTGAGCAGGATGAAGAACAACAGGGCTGGATTGCTCAGGGCGGTGGCGGTGATGACGCCGGCTGAGCCAATGGAGCCGATGGCCCCGGTGAGGCAGCCGGTGGCGAGACCGGGTTGGCGGCCTCGGACCGGGGAGATGCGGCCGATGGCGACGGTGGCCGGGGCGATGTCCGGAGCGGTTGAAGGCGGTCATCGCACCGCCCCTGAGCCTCGGTGCGCGCTGGGGGCATGGTGGGTGCGCCGTTGTGCGCTGCGGCCGGTTGGTGGAGTTGGTGGATCGTTTCGCCGGTGAACGGTGGCCTCCACCTGGGTGAGGAGAGCGGTCTCTGGGATAGGCACGAGGGCGGCGCGGATATCGACTTGCCGACCGGCGGGTCAGGGACGGCCTGGGGTAGTGGCGCGGCGGCAGCCCGGTGTTCGGGTCTCGCCGGTTCTGCCTCGCGGTGTCCGTCCAGCCCCCCGCGCCGCCCGGCTGCCTGAGGGACCCGCCAACGAAGAGACCAGGAGTGGAAACACCATGTCGAACCAGGCGAACGCGCCGGGCTCAAAGTCCGGCCACCTGCCCGCCAAAGTCATGCTCATCCACATGATCACCAACAACTACCTCATCCCCGACAGCGGGAATGACAGCGTTGAGGGCGACGCGATCCAGCTCTACTACCCCGACCCCATCGACGGCACCTACGCTCCCAAGTGGCACCTCGAACGGGACACCTCGACAGGCGCCTACTACATCAAGACGCAGAACAGCGGCCGCTACCTCAACGCTGAGACCGTCGCCCCCTGGACCCACCCCAGGCTGCGCAGTACCGGTCTGACCAGCAGCATGCTCTGGGACTTCGTCTCGGTCCCCGGCGTGCCCGACACCGTCGGCGAACCCCCGGTGCGGGCCATCGTCTCGCGCGGCAACTCCTACGCCCTGGCCCCGCACCAGCACGTTCTGCCGGCCAACGACACGTACGTCACGCACAGCCGCATGTGGGGCGACACCCCGAGCTTCATGCACGCCTTCAAGGTCGTCCCCACTGCCTGACGTTCTGCTCCGCCTGCCCTCCGCCTCAGCGCTCGACGCTGATGGGGCGGGGGGCAGCCTTCCCAGCTCTCAGCATCATCTCCTGAAGCTGGAGACATGGACCGGCGGGCGAGTAACTTCTACAGCCCGACGAAGGCCCAGACACTCGGCCCGGGCCATATTGGGGCTAAGAAGCCGTTGCCCTATCGATGATGAGGACGGTTCTGATCGAACGGCATCCCTGGTCGGGCGATCTTGGCCGGGTGGGCGCATGGAAGCAGGACCTCCCATGCGGCACGAGGTTTGCGAAGTTGACTCGAGGGCGTCGGGGTGGGGTACGCCCGGCTCGCCAGGGGTCCTGCTCGTCCTGCTTCAAGGACGTGCGGGCCCGGCCTGTCCGCTTTCGTAGGCAGCGATGACAAGTTGGGCCCGGTCCCTGGCGCCCAGCTTCGTCAGCAGATGGCTGACGTGGGTCTTTACTGTGCCAACGGTCAGATACAGCTCGGCTGCGATCTCGTTGTTGGACAGGCCACGTGCGATCAGGCCCAGCACTTCACGCTCGCGGCCGGTCACGCCGTCCAGGGTGCGGGTGACCGGGCCGGGGTAGCCGGGGCGGCGGACGTAGGTCTCGATGAGCCTGCGAGTGACGCCGGGTGACAGCAGGGACTCCCCGGTGGCGATCACCCGCACGGCGTCGATCAGGCGTGCGGGTGGAGTGTCCTTGAGGAGGAAGCCCGCGGCGCCTGCGCGGAGCGCCTCGAAGACGTACTCGTCCAGGTCGAAGGTGGTGAGCACCAGAACGTGGACAGGCACCGGAGCCGGGCCGCCGAGCAGCGTGCGGATGGCTTCGATGCCATTGAGCCCGGGCATCCGGATGTCCATCAGGGCTACATCGGGGCGCAGTTCGCGGATCACCCTGACCGCCTCGGTCCCGTCGGCTGCCTCGCCGACGACCTGGAGATCGTTTTCGGACTCGATCAGCACACGGAACCCGGCACGCACCAGCGTCTCCACCGGCATGCTGCTGGCATGGGGTATGCGGTCGTCCGACGCCCGCCACCGCTACCTGCACCGACTGACATTCCGCGCAGCGCCGCTTCAGGCCGAGGGGCGTACCAATCGTCGCGTACCTTCTGCGGCCCGGCCACCAGCACGGCGTCGGCACCGCACGACAGACTGGACGGGACGGGGGTCAAGGTAAGTACCCCGATCGAGACGCACTGCGGCGCTTCCTCCCTGACCAGCACCGCGCCTGTTCCCAGCCAGGATGAGGGCTGCTCAGGCGAATAGTCCCACCCCCACACAGTCCTTGGCCGGGTGATCTCGGCCGGGTGGATGCATGAGTACAGGGTACCTTGGTAGCTCGGGTCTGCGACCACTCGAGTGCCAGGAGGCCCTGCTGTTCCAGTCATGCGTGACGGTCCCGTTCTCATCCAACTCCCGCGTGTCGTCGTGCGATTCTCTCGCGCACAGGTTCGGGAATGCGTCCGACCGCCCGGAGAGGGTGCCGGTGTATCCGTCGGACATGACGGACGCGGAGTGGGCAGTGGTGCGGGACGCGCTGCCGGTGCCGGCCTGGCTGGAGGGCCAAGGCGGGCAGCCGGAGGGCTATTGCCACCGCGTGATGCTGGATGCGATCCGGTACGTCACCGACAACGGCATCAAGTGGCGTTCCATGCCCGCCGACTTGCCTGCCTGGGACCGGGTGTATGTGACCAGGTCCGTGAATGCCCTGGTGCGGTGCATGTCCCCGGCGTCACAGCCCAGGAGATGTCGTTCACTCAATGAGGAGCCGTTCGAACCGGCGATTCGTTGGCAGACTCTAGATGATCGATTCCAAGGGGTTCAGTGGTCGTGGGCGGTCAGTGCGCGCAGGGCTGGCTGGCCGCATTTGAACCCGGGCCCACTCATCAGGCCCTCTTGGAATCGATCATCCAGGGAACGGGAGGCGTTCTACCGGCGGATCGCCGAGATCAGTCCGCCGGGCCCCTCCTCGCGCTGAGGCGGGGTACTGATCGGGCGGCCGTAGGCGGCAGCGCGTTCGCGCAAGGTGTGGCTGTCGGCTTCCCAGCCGTGCCCGGCCAGCCAGCCGACCGGGTCGTCGGGCATCTCCGAGACCCACATGGACGCCGCCGATCCCGGCACGGCGTCCGCACGGAAGCGTTCGATCACGCCGCGCGAGCCCAACGTCAGCCCCATCCGACTGCCTGCCGCCGACTGCGCGCTGATCCGGGCCAGCAGCAGCTCCACCGCGTCCTCGGGCAGATAGATCAGCAGTCCTTCGGCGATCCACACGGTCGGCACGCCCGGGTCGTGCCCGGCGGCGGTCAGCGCGCCCGGCCAGTCCTCGCGCAGATCCACCGCGACGGTGATCCGCTCGCAGCGTGCGACGGCCCGCTCCTGGCGCAGCACCGAAGCCTTGAAGTCCAGTGGCGCTGCGGTGTCGACCTCGAACAGCCGGGTGCCCTCGGGCCAGTCCATCCGGAAGGCCCGGCTGTCCATGCCGGCGCCGAGCAGCACGACCTGCCGGATCCCGGAGGCAGTGGCCTGCTGCAATAGGTCGTCGAGGAACTTCGTCCTGATGACGATGGAGAACGCCACCCCCAGCCAGCGCCGTCGCGCGGCCTCGTCACCGGGCAGTGGCGGCGAGGAGGACCCCAGGCCGCCGGCGGTGGCGAAGGCCTGTGCCAGTGGGTCGCGGAACAGTGCGTTCTCCCGCTCGGTCTCCAGCGCCCGCACCCTGGCCACCCCTACCGCCGTGGCCCACACTCCCGACGGCTGCACCCGCTCCTGCTCATCAGTCACCGCACCAGCCTAGATGATCGGTTCCAAGGGGGCCTGATGAGGGGAGCCAGGTTCATGCGCGGCCCGGTCATGCACGCACTGACCGCCTACGACATGGGGCCCTGCCGCGCAATTCCCGGGTGTCTGCTGGGTTCTGAGTGATGTGAACAGGTTGTCGGGGAGTTCGCCTGAGCCGCCCCGCCTCCTGGCCAGCAGGTGGCCGCGCACTGGTTGGAGTCCCCGGCCAAGAAGCAAAGTCCGCCTCCGACATGAGGCGGCCCGCCGCGTCGTAGCTGTACCGCCACTCCAGGCCCTGGGCGTTGACGACTGTCGTCAGACGCTGTTCGGTGTCGTGGGTGACGCGGTAGTGGCCCCGTCGGGGCCGTGGGTGGAGGCAGGCCGGCCGAGGTGAGTGACGGCGTGCGTGCTGGTCCGCCCCAAGTGGCCCCCGCCCCCTCTTCGGGAACACCGTCGGTCGGCGGGCGCTGGCCTCCTGCGGGGGAGACGTCACGATGGCTGTCCCTTACGGGGATTGGGCCAGGGGTCTGCGTCGCCTTCACCCGTCTCGGGGCGGGCTCACCGAGAGCGCTGGTCGCCTGGCAGGTCGTGCAAGGACGGGGCGTAGGAGACCCCGACGATCAGGCCGTCGGCCGTGAGAAGTCTGGCCACTGTCTGGCCCCACGGCTCGGTGCGGGCCTCATGTACCAGCTCGAAGCCCGCGCGCTGAAGCTCGGCACCGGCCGCGGTGACGGCTTCTTCGTTCGCAACCTCGAACTCGATCGATGCCTGCGGGAGCACCCGGTCGGCGGGCCACTGGGTTGTGCCGAAGCATGCCTCGGCTGCCTGTGAGAGCGGCCACAGGCCGAAGTGCTTGCTGCCGGGGACGTTTCCGCTGGAGTAGTAGCCGTTGCCTTCCCCCTCCAGCGGAAGGCCAAGAGTCTCGATGAACAGTTTGCGGCTCAGCGGCGGGTCTGCGACGACCACAGCCACGCTCGTGATGAAGAGAACGTCCATGCCGGCACTCCCTGCTGCGACTGGACTGCGAGGGCCGGAGATTCGGCCTCATCGGCACCGCTTTCAGCGGCCGGTTCCCGCTCAACCTATCCACCACGTGCTCTCAAAGACGGCGACACCCGCACCGACACCAGCCTTGGGTCACCCGATCAGGCTGGCTCGCCTTCGCACTATGTGTCGATCCCGTGCTCGGGACCAGGACTTCGCGCTGCCACAGAAGGCGGTGTCCCTACGGCCAGGCCGCCGTGGTGGACTTCGGAGGCTGCCGGACCGGTGGGCCCAACCGCGGTGTACCGGTCCGGCAGCCCGGGAGCCGGGCGTCGAGGGCGCGTGCGGCTCCCCAGTGGTAGCGGTGGGCGAGGGGTGCCCACTCCTCGTCCGCCGGCCGGGGGAGGTTGACCAGGGCCCGTACGGCTGCCGCCCATTCGTCTGTGGCGGCCACTGCGGCGTGGTACCAGACCGGTGCCAGGGCGATCAGGCAGACACCGGTGAAGACCAGCACGGGTCGGTTGGCGTGGGCGGCCGGCAGCGAGGCGAATGCGGTGACGGCCAACGCGGCGTGCCCGTACAGCAGAGCCACGAAGAAGTCGACGCTGGTGCGAGCGGTGACGACTTGCTTGGTCGGCTCCGGGGCGGCGCTCGTCAGTTCGTTCCACAGCACCTGCGTGTCGAGGCGGTATCGATCGTATCCGTACTCCTCAAAGCGGCGGATGGCGTTACCGAGCCGGGTCGGGGCGATCTGCTCGTCGCTCACCGGATACCGACTGAGCTTCTCCTGGAGGAGGGCACGTCGGATGGACGACGTCGAAGTGGGGTCGGCAAGGCGGTCCGCTGTCCTTCGACGTCGGCGTCGCTGGACCCGGCAGCCTCGCTCGTATGCGGCTGTCGGCCACAGGGCGTAACCCTCCAGGAGGCGGTAGAGGGGTGTCTGCACGGCATTCAGGACGAGTCCGAGCAGGACGGCGGCTACAAGCAACAGCAGAGGGGTGGGGCCGTGCGATGTCGGCCACAGAGGATCGAGCACCGGAGAGCGGCGCAGGCTCGGGGCAACGGCGACGGCAAAGACAGCAAGGTTGAGCGCGGCTGGCAGGACCCACCCGACCAGCAGTGCCCAACCGAACACAGTCCGGTCAGGGACACGGCGGCGGTGACAGCCAAGCGGGTGGCCCGCGGAGAATTCCTCCCGAGCGGGCAGGAGCGCCAGGAACTGGTTCCAGAGGGGTTCGAGCAGGCAAGATGGCAGTGCGGGCACGGCTGTCCTTCGCGATCATCAAGCGCAGAGAACTCCATGATCGCGTGGACCCGTGGCCACTCGGAGCCCCCACCACGTCCGGGGCACCTGCTGCCCGGTCGGCCTGAGAAGGAAGCTCAGTCGCCCGTCGCCCCGTCGGTCCGCTCCCGAAGGAAGTCAGCGTGGCCGTTGTGGCGGGCGTACTCCTGGATCATCAACACGTAGACCCAGCGCAGGCTGAGACAAACTCCGCGAGAGGACATGAAGGTCTCGTCGAGGTCGTGTCCGGCCGCCGCCGCGTCACACGCGTTGACCTCGGTCTGGAACAGTCCGAAGTCTCTCTCCGCATCGGCTGTGCGCACTCCGTCGAGTCCCTCATTGCCATCTGACGGGCCGGTGAAGACATCGCCGATATCCTCACCCGCAAAGCTTCGTCGGAACCACCATCGCTCCACCTCCGCCATGTGCCGGACCAAGCCCAGGAGGGTGAGGTTCGACGGCTCTACGGTCGTCCGCGCCAATTGGGCCGGCTCAAGCCCGGCGCATTTGGCCAGCAACGTCTCGCGGTGCCAGTTCAGCCAACCCTCCAACATCTGACGCTCAGTTACGGTACCCAGGTCGCCTAGCTGCTTGGTGCGCTCCACCGGTGGTGCTGTCCATGCCATGGATACACCCTGCACTGCCCTACGGGAGAGATCAAATACGCACTATGGCAGTGCGGTCAGGCTGTCCTTTGCGATTACTGAGCGTAGACAACTCCGTGATCACGTAGCCCCTGGCCGCTCGGATGCCCGGGCCACCCTATTGCCGGTCGGTCTAAGGCCACGTCCGTTGGCACAAGCGCCGTACAGGCCCCGACTACAAGGCGGGTCGGGCCAGTTTGGGTCCCGCAGCAGCCGGGGCGCGTGGATGCATGAGATGCCGGGCTCGACGACGCCCTCGATGTACCCGGCGGGCGCATTGCCGTCTCCAGCGCGGCGTACGCGGCGGCGACCGCGCCGCGCGAGCCTGGCCCAGGACCACCACCAGCGGGCGGTCCAGCTGGTCCACCGCGTAGTTGAAGGCCCCGCTACGTCAGTCTGCTCGCCGCCCGCACCGCCGGACACCTCGATGCGGACGAGGTCCTCGCTGAGCCTGCAACGCACTCTGTCGACCCGCTCTGGATCGCTCCCGGGGGCTGGCAGGGCACGTCAGGTCGTGCTCCGGCCCTCGCGTTCGGGGGATCCGTGCGGGTAGTCGGTGGGGAGCCATTCGCCGACGCTGAACAGGCGGCTGCGGAGCAGGTCGCTGTCGGGCTTCAGGAGGCGGCTCGGGGTGTGCTCGTCCAGATCGAGCCAGGACCGCACCATGCGGTCGTCTTCGGGCTGGTTGAGGTTGGCGATGACGCATGTCAGCGCGCCCTGCAGGACGTGAGTGCCGGCGGCGGGGGTCCACACCCTGAGCGTGACGGGGGCGAACAGGGCGACCCGGGTGATGATGTACCGGGTCTCCGGTACCGGGTTATCCCAGTCGAGGTGGGTGTCCGCGAGGGGATACGGCGGGCCGGTGATCACCAGTCGTTCCAGCACGGTCGCGGGATCGTGCGCTTCGAGGGCGCACTGGGCCTGCCCGCACAGGAGCTCGAACGGGTTGCTGAGGAATCGGGCGAACAGATCGAGGGATTGGTATCTGCGGACGAATGCCGCGAAGTGGCCCTCGCTGGCTATCCCGGGGACGCCGCTGGGGGTTTCGGCCATGGTTAGCGGGCTTGTCCTTTCGCCGTGCGAGGGCGGAGGTCACCTGCGGGTGCGGTGGGGCGGGGTTGGCCCTCGGCGACTCCGACTGCGGCACCTTCTCACGCCTGATCATCATGGGCCACGCGGCCGGGAAGGTGCGGCTCGCCCCCTCCCCGGCACGGACTTCCGCGTGTGGCACACCAGGTGGCCAGCATCGCTGCAGATCTCAATCACGGTCTCAGATTCCGGATGCCATCGCTTGCGTACACGCTGGCGGGGCTGCGCCCGCCCGTTAGGTTCGGTGGGACTACCGGTGTGATCGCGACGCGGACAGACCGACTGTCGTCTTCGCCGGGACAGGCACAGCGCATCCTCCTGCGGCGATCAGATCTGGTTGAGTCCGCCATCCACGAAAAGCTCGGATCCGGTGACGAAGCTGCTCTCACCGCTGGCGAGGAACAGTGCGGCAGCAGCGACCTCGTCCGGGTGCCCCATGCGACCCAGCGGAATCTGGCTGGCGAAGGCGTCTCTCATCTGTGCGGCCTGTTCGGCGTCGGCAGCCAGGCCGGTGACGCCCGGGGTGACGATCGGGCCGGGGACCAGGGTGTTCACCCGGATCGCGCGGCCGCTCAGTTCGTTGGCCCAGGTGCGCGAGAAGGAACGGACCGCGGCCTTGGACGCGGCGTAGACGCCAAAGGCGGCGCCGCCTGAGGTTGCTGCAGTCGATCCGGTCAGGATCACCGAGGCGCCGTCGTTGAGCAGCGGAATGGCCTTCTGAACAGTGAAGAGCATTCCCCGCACGTTGATGTTGAAGGTGGCGTCGAAGTGCTCCTCGGTGACCTGCTCAAGAGCAGCGAACTCACCGCCGCCCGCGTTGGCGAACAGTACGTCGATGGGCCGGCCTCGCTCGGCGACAACCGCGTAGAGGCGGTCGATGTCCGCGAGATCCGCGACGTCGCCCCTGACGGCGGTGGCTTCGCCGCCGATCTCGGCCAGCGCGGCGTCGAGGGCCTCCTGCCGGCGGCCGGTGATGAACACGTGGGCGCCTTCACGTGCGAATCGTTTGGCGGTGCCCAGTCCGATTCCGCTGTTGCCTCCGGTGATGACTGCCGTCTTCCCGTCAAGCTGTCCCATGATCGTTTACCCCTGTCCGGTGCGAACGCGTGCACCAAGTGTCACTGCGGTTTTACAGCTCGAACCGGATGGTCCCGAGCCCAGTTATGGACTGTACGGTAAAGAACCTCGTTCTGGACCGTACGGACAAAAATGTGACTGCGGGCACGCTGTCGAGGCGCGACAGGGCGGCCGGCGCGGGCCTGTCCGCGCCGGCCGCCGGGAAAACCCCTGGGGAGAGCCGTGCATTGCACGCCCCCTATCGCCCGGCCTCACTCTGCACGCCGGCCCTGCACGGCGGCGACGAGGGGAACACCCAGGTCCTCCCGCGTCACCGCGAGTGGCCGGGCCTGTGCTGTGTGCCCGACGATCTGGACCGATAGGTCAAGAAGGACGTACGCTGTTTGTCATGGGACGACCGCGGAATTTCGATGACAACCAGGTACTGGAGTCTGCGCGCGAGCAGTTCTGGAATCAGGGATACGCGGCTACATCACTGCAGAACCTGACGGACGCCACCGGACTGGGCAAGGGAAGTCTGTACGGCGCCTTCGGCGACAAGCGGCAGCTGTTCTTGCACGTACTGGACGGCTACCGCGAGGAACAGCTGAACGGCGTCCGGGCGGTCCTCACCGGGCCCGGGACGCCCTTCGAGCGCCTGACCCTGCTCGTTGAGGGGGTGGCCAAGGGATTCACGCAGGACCCGCAGCGCCGCGGCTGTCTTCTGGTCAACAGCACGTCCGAGCTGCACAGCAACGATCCGGATGTGGTCTCCCGAGCCCGGACCACCTATCAGGCGGTCGAAGATCTTCTGATCGCCTGCGTAAAGGAAGCCCAGGACGACGGGACGGTCGAACCGAGCGCGGACGCCCAGGAGCTCGGGAGACTGCTCCTCGCCGTCATGCAGGGCATCGAGTTTCTCGCCAAGACCGACATGGACGGCTCAGCTCTGCTGCAGATAGGCCAGGCCGCCCTCAAGCAGCTGTCCCGGCACTGAACATCCTGCGGCTCGGCATCGCCACAGGTGCCGACAAGCAGCGATCAGGATGGGCCCGCCTGGGATCGGCGCGCGAGCGTCCAGCACACCTGCCCTTCGCACGTTCCCACGAGTCGGCCGCCCGCCCCAGCACAGTTGCCCACCCGCCCCTTTCGTCATGCCCTTGAGCGGGCCCTCTTCCGCCGTGCGGCTGCGCCGTCGACTGCGCCACACCGTGGGCCGGACGACGCTCTGGCGGCCGATGGCGCCGGACTGTTTCACACGAGCGCTGCGGGCGAGCTCTGCACATTCCCGCACAGGACCTTCTTCGCGGCTCTCTTTCGAATGCCGACGGCGCGGTGAGCGCTCAAATAGTGCATTGATCGACTGACTTCGCAACGCATTTGAAGGAGCATGCGTTCTTGACTGTACGGTCCATAACTTCTACCTTTGAACTGCGACCCGCGGATTCGCTACTGCAAGGGGACGTCGGGTCGGCGGTAGACAGGTACAGACTGCTCCGCTGCACGGTAGGGAAACGCCGGGGCAGGACTGCGCGACGGTCTCGCGTGCCCCTCCGCAAACGACTGCACACGCCCAACGAAAAGTGATCACCATGACCACCCCTCCCCAGCCGCTCTTCACCTACAGCCTTCACAATGTGACGATTTCCGTCAGTGACCTCGACGCGTCGATCCAGTGGTGGAATCGGGTGTTCGGCCTCACCCTGCTGGCAAAGTCCCGCTTCGACGCCATCGGAGCGGACGTTGCCTTCTTGGAGGGGCCCGGTTTTCGGCTGGAGCTCCTTCAGCCCGCAAACGGTGTGCGGATCCCTGAACTGACGGCAGAGCCCCCCGCCCACATCCGCCCGATCGGCAACAAGGCCCTGGTCTTCCGTGTCGAGGACCTCGACAGTGTGACCCGCACCTTCCGTGATCTGGGGGTGACGACCGTCTGGGAGCAGATGGACCTCGGCGACGGCAGTATCTCGACCGCGATCCGTGACAACGACGGAAATCTCATCAACGTCTTCCAGCAAGGCGCAAGCCCCGTCGGCTGACACGGCGAACCGATCAACCTGGCCGCCGAGCCAGATTCAGCCGCCCCGGACGTAGTTGTCCGGGACATGGTTCGGGAGCGCCGCGGACCGCCGCCGCTGCCCTAACGCAGGTTTGCGGCGGCCGGCCGGCGAATGCCCTTTGCGCATGCGGCCAACGCGCGGTCTGTCAGGCGATGAGCCGCCCCTCCCGGGCGGCCAATTCGCGGCGCCGATTCCCAGCAGTTCCAGCGGCAGTGCTGCCGCTCACCGGGGCGCGAGCCGTCGCTAACTCCGCGCGAACTCAAGCAGGTCTTTGTTGAAGATCTCGGCGTACTTGGGCACCATCGCAAGGCCATGAGGCGCGCCCTCGTAGACCTTGTACTGCGCGCCCTTGACGATCTTGGATGATTTGGCGCCCGCGGAGACGATGGGCACGATCTGGTCGTCGTCGCCATGCACGATCAGTGTCGGTACGTCGACCTTCTTCAGGTCCTCGGTCGTGTCCGTCTCAGAGAACGCTTTGATGCAGTCGTAGGCGCCCTTGATGCCGACTGTCATGCTCCAGAGCCAGAACTCGTCACGCGTTCCCTGGGAGACGGTCGAGCCCTCACGGTTGGCACCGTAGAACGGGGCACTGAGATCCTTGTAGTACTGCGAGCGGTCCGTGAGCACACCCTGGCGGATCTCGTCGAACACCTCGATCGGCAGGCCCTCAGGGTTGGCTTCCGTCTTCAGCATCAGCGGCGGGATCGCGCCGAGCAGGACCAGCTTGGCGACCCGTGCCGTGCCGTGCCGGCCGATGTAGCGGGTGACTTCGCCGCCGCCGGTGGAGTGCCCGACCAGAATGACGTCGTGCAGGTCTTCGGTTTCGATGACCGCGGCCAGGTCGTCGGCGTACGTGTCGAGGTTGTTGCCGTCCCAGGGCTGACCGGAGCGGCCGCCACCGCGCCGGTCGTGAGCGATGGCGCGGAATCCGTTGTCCACCATGAGCTTCATCTGGGGGTCCCAGGCGTCGGCGGTGAGCGGCCAGCCGTGGGAGAAGAGCACGGGCTGGCCCGAGCCCCAGTCCTTGTAGAAGATCTGCGTGCCGTCCTCGGCGGTGGCGAAGGGCATGGTCGCGCTCCTCTCGATGTCCGCTCGCGGGCCCCTTACGTCACGCCCTCCGGGGATGTGACGTAAGGGGCCCGCATGAGGTCAACGTTAATTGCGGGGCAGCGATTCAGCGCGTCTGGAACCACCGCTTCGGTACGAGTGGGACGGTCGTTGCCTGACAGGCGAGGAAGTGGTCTGTCTCGTACGGTGGCCCTTGGGTCAGGAGAATTCACCGATTACGCCACCCGAGTGAACTCCGGGCGCAGTCACCCACCCGCCCTGAACATCACCACCGGTGGCGGGCAGCAGCCGGGCGACCCCGGGTCGTCACTACTCGTTCTGTGACACGCGGAGGTCAGGACATGGGATCCGACGTTGACGTGCTGGTCGTCGGTGCTGGTCCAGCGGGGTTGCTGCTCGCAGGTGACCTGGCCGAGGCCGGAGTGCGCTGCACCGTCGTGGAACGGCGAGAAGGGGAATCCCAGCTGACACGCGCATTCGCCGTTCACGCCCGGACGATGGAGCAACTGGACGCCCGCGGCCTGGCCGACGACCTGCTTCTGACCGGCCTCCGCAACCCGATCTTGCAATTTCTGCGGATCGATCTGTCGCACCTGCCGACCCGTTACCCCCACGTGCTCGTGACGCCCCAGTACAACACCGAGCGACTGCTCCTGTCCCGCGCCCTGACACACGGCGTGAACATCATGCGGGCCCACGAAGTGACCGGCGTCCAGCAGGACCCGAGCGGTGTCGACGTCACCGTGAAGACACCAGCCGGCACTGAACACAGCCTGCGCGCAGACTTCGTCGTCGGCGCAGACGGACGAAACAGCTGCGTGCGCCAGTCCCTCGGCCTCCCGTTCCCCGGCCGCTCCGCCGTTCGCTCCATGATGCTCGCAGACGTCCGGATGGCTGATCCGCCGAAGAAGCCGCCCACCGTGGCAGCGACCGGAGACGCCTTCGCCATTGTCGTCCCGTTCGGCGACGGCTGGTTCAGGGTCATGGCCTGGAATCGCCACCACCCCATGCCCGACAACGCCTCGGTCGATCTGGAAGAAATCAAGGACGTCGCCCGCCAGGCGCTCGGCAGCGACTTCGGCATGCACGACCCTCGCTGGCTCTCCAGATTCCACAGCGACGAACGCCAGTCACCCCGCTACCGAGTAGGCCGAGTATTCCTCGTCGGCGACGCCGCCCACGTCCATTCCCCGGCCGGCGGCATGGGCCTCAACACCAGCATCCAGGACTCCGCAAACCTGAGCTGGAAACTCGCAGCCGTTCAGTGTGGCCGCGCACCGGACACCCTGCTCGACAGCTATCACAACGAACGGCACCCGGTGGGACGCCGGGTTTTGCGGATGAGCGGGGCACTGCTCCGCGGCGTCCTCACCACACCACGGGCATTGTGCGGCCTTCGTGACTTGTCAGCGCGTACGGTGCTGCAAACCCCACCAGTGGCCCGACGACTGGCCATGGCAATCTCGGGAATCGACATTTACTACGCCGCCGCGGTCGGCGCGCATCCCCTTGTCGGGAAGCGGGCACCTGACGTCCCCCTCAGCGACGGACGCAGACTCTACGAAGCCCTCCGTAAGCGACGGTTCGTCCTTGTCACACCGTCCGACACGGAGCGCTTCCCCTCACTGATCACAGAGTGGGCCGGCGAGGTGGAGATCGTATCCCCGAAAGGCGCTACCAAAAAGAGTGTTCTGGTCAGACCAGACGCCTATATCGCATGGGCCATCTCGGACGAGTCACCTGAACATCGCATCGACGCGGCCCGTAAAGCATTGACCGAATGGTGCGGCACACAGGGCTCCAGCTCTGTAGCCCCTTCGCCCGACTAGTACTCCAGCCGTAGAGCGTGATCCTTACGGTTTCAGGCTGCCCGGAACGTAGGCTGTCCGCTCCGCTTTCAGGGGCAGGAATGTCCGTGCGGCAAGGGCCCTTCAACGCTCCCGGTGCACGCCTTCAGCCCGTCGCGGACGACCGCGCGGGCGCGCTTCGCGGACTCCGGGTGGCCGTCCAGGTGCTCCAGCATGCGGCAGGTGCCCACCAGGATCGCCGTCAGCTCCGGTACCTCCAGGTCCCGTCGCACCACGCCAGCCCGCTGGGCGCCATCGAGAAGCGCGGTGAGCACCTGGCCCAGGGCACGTCCAGCCTCGGAGGTAGCGGCCCGGACATCGACTCCCGCGTCCGCGAGCGCCGCAGCGAAGGCATTCTTGACCGGAGACTGATCCAGCACCAGGTCGAAGAACGCGAAGAGAGCGTCCGTCGGGCCGATCTCGGCCGCCAGGCGTCGTCCCTCCTCGGCCAGCCGTTCCAATCTCCGGACGAGCACCGCTTCCAACAGGGCTTCCTTGGTGGGGAAATGCCGGAACACGGTGGCGATTCCGACGTTCGCATGGCGGGCGATCTCCTCCGTGGACGCGCCGGTGCCCTGCGCGGTGAAGACCGCCTCAGCGACCTCCAGCAGTCGCGCGCGGTTTCGCCGTGCGTCGGCGCGCAAGGGCTTCGCGCCCGTGACGGGGGGAGTCTGATCAGTCGTCAAGTGGCCCTCACCATGCCTGGACAAACGGAGTCGCGTATCCGTATCGTTCGGAAACGGAGTCGCCTATCCGATTATAGGTGGCAGGATCACGGAGGTCAGTCATGTCTGCACCAACTACGCCGCAGGAGATCTTCGAGCGGTTGATCGGTCTCATCTCGGCGGGCAAGTGGGGCGAACTCACTGAGCTCTACGCGGAGGACGCCGAGGTGGAGATCGTCTTCTCGCCGGTTCCCCCACGCCGTATCCACGGCCGGGCGGAACTCCGTAAGCGCTTCGCCGCCCTGGAGGCCGCCGACGCGATCCGCCTGCGCGCCGAGAACATCCACGTCCACAAGACCGACGACCCCGAGGTCGTGATCGCGGAGTTCGACTACGAGGGCCTGTACCCCGACACCGGCCGCACCTTCCGTACCGCCAACATCCAGGTCCTGCGCATCAGGGACGGCTTGATCGTCGAGACCCGCGACTTCCACGACCACCTCACCTTCGCCGCAGCGGACGGACGCGCGAGCCAGTTGCTCGCCGCGCTGGACCAGCAAGGGTGACTGATGCATGACGAGAGGTCGGGCTGCCGCGAGAGCAGAAAGCAGGTAGCCCGTGATCACGCTGGGGCGGCAGCCTGGCGGCGGTAGTGGCTGGCTCGGGATCGGGCCTGGTGGCGGCGTCTCCAGTGGGACCAGCGGAGCTGGTGGGCCGTGTCGTGGACGCGCTGGGCGATGAGCGTGATGAACAGACGTGCGATCTCGCTGCAGGTAAGCGGGATCAGGTCGTCCGGCACGGGATGGCGGGCGCCTTCGTCGGCGCGGACGACCGCCAGGAAAGCGTAGGCGAGCATGGCGAGGGTGACCCAGCGAGACCAGGACGTATAGCGGCGGAGCTGGTGCTCGTCCAGTCCGGGCCAGGCCCTTTCCGGACTGGAACGTCTCCTCGACTCGCCACCTCGATCCAGCGACCTTCACCAGGGCCGATGGGACCTCTGCGTTCCGGTGCCACAGGCTCGGCGTCGAACGGGTGGGCGGTCACGTCCGCGCGGACGGCCAGCACGTAGCCGATTCCGCGGTCGGACAGCGCGGCTCGCAGGTGTGCATTGGTGCCGTAGGCGGCGTCGGCCACCACGACCGGCGGCCTCATGCCCCAGCCGGCCAGCGTGTCGAGCATGTCCAAGGCCAGGCGCCACTTCTCGCGATGCGTGACCTCGGGCGGAACGCGGGTCACGGTCCGGCGCTCGGTGTCCGAGGCCCATTCTTCAGGCAGGAACAGGCGTCACTGCAGTGGACAGGAGGCGGTATCACTCGCGGCGTGGACACTGACCGTGACCTGGCAGTTCGCCCGCTTGCCCAACGCTCCGCAGTACTGCGGAGCCACGCCGACCGACATCCGGCCGTCCTTGGGCACCGACACATCATCGATCACCCGGGCCGTCGGGTCGATCAGCGGCAGCATCCGCTCGCAGATGCGCCGCTGCACCGGAACCGGATTGCACGTGGACTGGTTCACGAACTGCTGCAGGTTCTGCTCGTTGCCGTCCGGCAGCCGCGAAGCCATTGCCTGGATCGACTTACGACGACCGTCCAGCATCAGCCCCCGCAGGTAGCAGTCGCCCTTGGCCCGTTGATCCTTCCGTGGCACCGAGGCAAATACATCGGCTACGAATAACGCCAACGTCGCCCGGAGTTGTTCGTGTCCTGCTTGTCCAGCATCAGCCAAAGGGCTGACCGACGCATGCCCGTTTGAAGCACCGTACGCCCGCGACGCTGGAGGAGACCTGACCGATTGACGACGTCGGCTCCGGCCCACGTCGAAGAACGCGAGCCGAAGCCAAACGGGAAACGGGAAGATGATGGTGGTCAGTCCGCGGAGCGCACGGTGGGCATGGCCAGGGCGACCGGACCGGTGTCGGAGCCGCTCTTGCAGGAGTCGTGGCAGTCCTTCTCCAGGCTGCAGCACAGGGAGCAGATCGCCCCGGCGTGGAAGGGGCAGTTCGCCACGTCCGGCCGTTCGAAGCCGGTGGCGCACACGGTGCAGGTCAGCATCGCCGCCGAGGGCAGCCCGTCCGCCCCGAGCAGCGGTTCTGTCAGGTCGTCGACGCGGGCGATGTAGTACTTGCCCTTGGTGAGCACCGCGAACAGCGGTGAGAGGACCATGGCCAGGAACAGGGCGATGAAGGGGGAGTACGCCTTGCCGTAGTCGCCGAAGGCCTGGAAGTAGGCGGCGATGGAGACGACGGAGGCGATGAGCATCGAGCCGAAGCCGACCGGGTTGAAGTTGTACAGGTGGGCGCGCTTGAACTCGATGTACGAGGGGCTGAGCTTCAGCGGCTTGTTGATGACGAGGTCGGCGACGACCGCGCCGATCCAGGCGATGGCCACGTTGGAGTAGAAGCCGAGGACGGTGTTGAGGAAGCCGAAGACGCCGCCCTCCATCAGGGCGAGCGCGATGCCGACGTTGAGGAAGATGTAGACGACCCGGCCGGGGTGGCGGTGGGTGAGGCGGGAGAAGAAGTTGGACCAGGACAGCGAGCCGGAGTACGCGTTCGTCGAGTTGATCTTTATCTGGGAGAGGATCACGAAGAACGTGGCCAGACCCAGGGCGACGGGTGCGGCGAAGGTCTTGAAACCGTGGACGTACTGCTGGATCGGCTCGTTGGCTTTGGACAGGCCCACGCTGCCGGCGATGTAGAAGGCGAGGAAGGCCCCGCCGATTTGCTTGGCCGCTCCGAGCACCACCCAGCCCGGGCCGGCGGAGAGCACGGCGCCCCACCACTTCTTGCTGTTCTCGGGCGTCTTGTCGGGCATGAAGCGCAGGTAGTCGACCTGCTCGCCGATCTGCGCGATCAGGGACAGGGCCACGCCGGCGCCCGCGCCGACGCCGAGCATGCTGATACCGGAGCCGGTGGGGGAGTTGCCGGCGAAGTGCGTGAACTGCGAGAACTTGTCCGGCTCCTGGATGGCGATGGACACGAACGGAGCGACCATCAGCACCAGCCAGATCGGCTGCGTCCACACCTGCATCTTCGACAGCGCCGTCATGCCGTAGATGACCAGCGGGAGGATGATGAGCGAGCAGATCAGATAGCCGACGGCGAGCGGGATGTGCAGCCCCAGTTCCAGGGCCTGTGCCATGATCGAGCCTTCGAGGGCGAAGAAGATGAAGGTGAAGCTGGCGTAGATGACCGAGGTGAGCGTGGATCCGAGGTAGCCGAAGCCCGCACCCCGGGTCAGCAGGTCCATGTCGATGGAGTACTTCGCTGAGTAGTACGAGATCGGGATGCCGGTCAGGAAGATGACCACTGCCGCGGCCAGAATCGCCACCATGGCGCTGGAGAAGCCGTTGGAGATGGCGATGGAGCCGCCGATGGCGAAGTCGGCGAGGTAGGCGATGCCGCCGAGTGCCGTGGTGGCCACCACGTAGGGGGTCCAGCGGCGGAAGGACTTCGGCGCGTAGCGCAGCGAGTAGTCCTCCAACGTGTCGTTCTGCGCCCAGTTGTTGTATGTCCGTCCGCCCGTATTCGCCGGCGGTGCTTCCTTGTCGACGATTTCCGTCACGACTTCCCTCTTCCCAGCACTGGGGACGACCCGGGCGGCCCCGGGTGATTGCACGGAAGAGTCACGCCGTACTGTTTCTCGAACGTTTCGCTTCCTTTAAGGGAAAGGTCTTTAACGGGCCTTTATTCGACGCGCGTAGAGGGCGCGTCGACAGGAGCGGAACCGTGTGGTCGAGGTGCCCGTCTATGGGCGACTGAGGCGAGCGAAAGGCCCGATTGAATACGATGCCTCGACTCCGCCAGATGCTTCCCGTAGAAAGTATTTCTGTGGCAGGGTAATGTCAACGGCAGGGAGCTGGGTCAGGGTTGGGTGACGATGTGCAAGTCGAAGGCATCCGCCCGTGCCAGGTACAGCCGTTGGGTGAGATGGTTGCCGCGCAGCCGCAGTACGCCGCGCGGGCCCTCGTAGGAGACCGTTTCGCCCACCGCGCCCATCGTCCTCACGTCCAGCGACCGCTCCCGCTCGGCCAGCGCCGCCAGCAGGCGCACCCCTTCGAAGCACGACTCGCCCAGACTGCCCATGACTGGGTGCCTCCACACCGAAGCGAGCCGCGTAACGGGCGCTGAAGTCAAGGCTCCCGGCGGTGGCGAGCGTCTCGAAGAAGCCGGCCGTCGCCCACAGCCCGACGGTGGCCTCCGCGCCGGTGGCCAGCAGGATGTTGTCGTCCATATGGGTGCTCAGCCGCAGACACCGCCGGTGAAGGCCGTACGCGGTGAACGCCCGGTTGAAGCGTGCCGCGTCGTCGCCGACCAGAAGCATCAGCACCGCGTCCGCCTCGCACCGCTCGATCCGGCGCAGCACCGGCCCGAACTCGTGCGTACCCAGCGGCACGAAGACCTCGTCGCGCACCAGGCCGCCGCACGCCCGGACGTATCGCCGTGCGGCGCGGGCGGTCACGCGCGGCCACACATATTCGTTGCCCACCGTGCATCAGCGTCGCGCGCCGGTCGCCTCGGCCGGCAGCCGCAATGCCGACAGCAGTTGCGCCCCTTCGGTCTCGCCGTCAGGAAGACCCCGGGCGTGCGCTCGCCGCCTGCGTACTGGGCGGTGTAGACGTAGGGCACGCGGCCTGCGATCCGCGGCAGCAGTGCCTGGCGCACGGCCGAGGTGTGCCAGCCCACCGCCCGTTGGCGGCGCGCAGTCCCCGGCGTAGTGGCGCTGCCGGTCCAGCGGCCAGTCCGGGTTGCAGTTCGGGTTGATCGCCGCCAGTGCCTGCATCCGCTCCGGATGGCCGGCCAACGCTCCGGGACGCCGCTGGTTGGACCGGCCGCTGCCCCACCCGGTCCAACGCCGTAGCCGAGAGCGCGGCGCGGCGAGTGTGCCGTGGTCGGCGAAGTACGCCCGCGCGGCCGCCAGGTTCGCAGTGTCAGCGGTAGCGTGCCCGGCCCAGAGCCGCTGCCACAGTCAGGGGTACGGTCAGGAGCGCTGCCAGCCAGAACAGGGGCCGGTAGTCGTGCGCCTGAGCGGTGGAGGCGGCCAGCCCGCTGGCCACGGCGCTGCCCACGTACAGGGCGACGCCGAACATGGCCACGCCCGTTGCGCGGGCCGTCGAAGACAGCGCCGTCGCCCACGACTGGATCATGGAGATGGCCAGGCCGCGCCCGTGCTCGGCCACCTCCCTGGGGATGACGAGGCGGTGGGCCGCCACTGGAGCTCCGGAGCCCGTCACGCACAGGTACAGCCAGCCCGTCTGCTGCAGGAGGCGGATGGTCATCTCCGCGTGGCCGTAGCGAACGGCGTTGGCAGCCAGTTCGCTGATGACCAGTTGGGCCGTATCGAGGTCGTCCGCACTCACTTTCCACCGGGTGAGCAGGTCGGTGGCCCACCGGCGGGCGACGCTCACGCTGGCGGGTTCGGAAGGCAGCGCCACCACAGCCGTCCGAACAGGACCTGCCACAGGCGGCGTCGTCGGGCGTGCGGCGTCAACGGTCCACACGGTGGGGTGAGCTGCAGGGCGGGGATGACGCGGACGCGGACGGGACAGCATGGCGACCTCCGAGGGGGCCCGCGGCGGAGGATCCGCCGCACACACGCATGTGCCCACGGGGTCATGGCCGTGCCCTCGGACCTGCTTCCCACGTTTTGGGCCCTGGGCGCAGGTCATCGGGTCCGGGTGCGCAGAGCGTCGTCGCTCCCGCACAGTCGGTAGGTGCACGGTGCGGGGGTGCCCAGGCGGCGCTGGAACAGGCAGTGGACCGCTGCTCCGAGCGACGCGCCGATCAGCGGGGCGGCCAGGTACACCCACAGCAGCTGGGTGCCACCGGACAGCAGCGCGGGACCCAGCTGGCGGGCCGGGTTCGCCGAGCCTCCGCTCAGTTGCCCCAGCACGGTGATGATCAGGGCCGTCACCGTGCCGACGGCGTAGGGCAGCCAGCGGCTGATGGCGGGGCGGGCCAGGAAGAACCCCACCATCACGACCACGAGGATGAGACAGCCGGCCTCCGCGACCACCAGCGCGGTGGTGCTCCACGCCGGGCTTGGGTGCACGGCGGCATAGCGCAACGAGGGCCGGGAGACCACCGGGCCCCAGCACAGCCGACCCAGCGCGGTGCCCGCCACCGAGCCCGCCAGCTGCGCGGCGGCGTAGGCGGGCACGTAGCGCCCGGGGAAGGCACCCATCAGCCACAGTGCGACGCTGATCGCGGGGTTCATGTGGGCGCCGGAGCAGCGTCCCGGCGGGGAGGTGATCAGCACCACGAGGACGATGCCGACCACCGCCCCCACGATGGCTGTGCCCGCGCGCGGGCTGTTCACGGCGAGCGGCGAGTCCGGTGATGTCAGCCAGCGGGCGGCGGTGACCACGCAGTACAGCAGGACGGACGTCAGCACGAACTCCCAGGCCGCGTTGGCGAGCCCGTACAGCAGGCGGCGGTCCGAGGGCGCGGTGGCAAAGCCGATGGCTTCTTCCCGGAGCACCTTATCGACGGTACGTCGCAGGGCGGCCGCACGGGCAGGGAGAGGATCGGCCGACCGGCCGTCGGTGGTCGGCCGGCCGTGGCGTGCGGCTATCGGGCGGTGGCAGCGGGCCAGATCGTGCGCACGGTGCTGGTCAGCGCCTGTCCCTGGCGCCGGCCTTGGCGGGCGGAGGCGGGCCGCCGGGCGGGGTCCAGCGGATTGGGGCCGATCGCGTCGAGTGCGGCGTCGTCGGGTGGCTGTGCGTGCGCAGCAGCGGTACCTCGCCGGCCAGTCCCTTGGATGTGGGGTTGAGGCCGGGGCCGGTGTCGGGCGCGAGGACGACCACCACGTCGTGGCCCGAGGTCGGCGTTGGTCGCGGAGCGGACGCTGCCGTCGACGTAGCGGCGTCGGGCGACGGTGGCGGGCGGCTATATGCCGGGCACGGCGCAGTTGGCCGACACGGCGGATGCCAGCGGGACGCCCGAGGTACGGTCCCACACGGCAAGATCGCCCGTGTGTGCGTCGACCGCCGTGATGAGCAGCCGGCGTGCGGGCCAGGTGTCAACGGGCAGCCGGGCTTGGACGGTCCGCATCCGCTCGGCCTCCGAGACGGTGGGCGCCGCAAGGGCCATGGCACCGATCCGGGCCCTGATCTTCCGCTCGTCGCGGGCCCCTTGTATCAGCTGGGTGAGGGCGGCCGCCGTGCCCTGCGGGTCGAAGTCGGCCTTGACCTCTTGTGAGGTGGCGGCGGGCGCCAGCTGGTCGGCGAGGAGGTGGTGAAGGCCGATGCCGCTGGTGGCCTTCACCGCCACGACCGATCCGGCCGACGTGCCAACCACCAGGTCGGAGCCCGTAAGGTCCGCCCTCGCCCCCTGCAGCGCCTGGAGCACTCCCAGCTCCCAGGCGATTCCCGTCACGCCGCCTTCGTCGTGCACCTGGGCCGTCGACATCAGCGGCCCTGCGCCTCGGGGCGGGGCGCGGCCAGAGCCTGCCGCCGTGCCTGCCCGGCCTGGCTGATCGCCGCCTGGGTGAGGGGAGAGGCCGCCAGCGGATCCTGCGCGGTGAAGGAATGGATCGCTCCCAGGTAGCGGACCGCGACCACGGGGACACCTGCCTGTGTGAGCTTGCGGGCGTAGGCCTCGCCCTCGTCGCGCAGCACGTCCGCCTCGGCCGTGATCACCAGGGCCGGCGGCAGCCCGGCCAGCTCCTTTGTGGTGGCCCGCGGTGGTGCGGCGGTCGGTTCGGTGCGCACCGAGCGGTCGGGCGCGTAGTGGTCCCAAAACCACCGCATCTGCGTGCGGGTGAGGAAGAAGCCGTCCGCGAACTGCTCGTAGGACCGCGTGTCGAAGCCGGCGTCCAGCGCCGGGCAGAACAGCACCTGCTGCAGCAGGTGGGGGCCGCCCCGGCGCTTGGCAAGCAGGGCGGTGGCGGTGGCCAGGTTGCCGCCCGCGCTGTCCCCGGCGACCGCCAGCTGGGACCCGTCCAGGCCCAGCTGCTGCCCGTGCTCGGCGATCCAGGCAGTGGCCGCGTAGACCTCTTCGAGCGCGACGGGATAGCGGGCCTCCGGTGAGCGGGTGTACTCCACGAACACCACGGCCACGCCGCCGGCGTGGGCCAGGTCGCGGGTGGTGCGGTCGTAGGAGAAGCGGTCGCCCAGCACCCAGCCGCCGCCGTGGACATACATCACCGCCGGCAGCACGCCCGAGGAGCCTTCCGGCCGCACGATCCGCGCCAGCACCGTGCCACGGGGCCCGATGGGCAGGTGCTGCTCGTGGATGTGGAGGGGCTTGAGCACCGCCCGGGCGGCGCGCTGGCCCGCCAGCGCCTCGGCCCGCGCCTGCCGGGGCGACTGGCTTTCCAGCGGCGGCGCATCGGCCGCGGCCATGAGCCTGCGCCGCTGGTGGTCGTCCACGTCGCCGTCCAGATAGATCTCCCGGACGATGGCCGGTTCGCCGTCCTGCTCCAGCCGCAACCGGACCTGCACGTCGCGCAGTGTCCAGGCGTGACGGTCGGCGTACATCCTCATGGTCATCGAGGTGCAGGCGCCCAACGCGGCGATCAGCACCTCGATGGGGTCGGGCCCCGTGTCTTGGCCGGCGGGGGCGGGTTCGTGGGCGATCAGACGGTGGGGCCCGACCGTGAGCAGGCGGGCCAGGCCTGCCTGCTCGGTGACGTGCACCGTGCGGTGGGACATCTCAGTCCTGCCCGGGATCCAGGAGCACGGCGATGCGGCTGTTGTGGGCGATCGCGATGCTGACGCTGGGGGAGAACCAGGCGGCGAGACGACTGCGGTGGTGCGGGCTGACGACGATCAGGTCGGCGTCGAAGCCCTCGGCGGCCTCCCGCACGGCCTGCGCCACATCGGATACCAACCCGTCCAGCAGTTCGCCGTCGGCCTGGACGCCGGCCTGCCGCAGGGTCGCCACGGCCGAGTCCAGGACCTGGTGGGAGGCTGCGTCGTCCTCCAGGCCGACGACGGTGTCATACACCACCTCGGAGGTGTCGATGTGCAGCACACGGACCTGTGCGCCGGTCAGGAAGGCCAGTTCGGCGGTGGTGCGGATCGCGCTGTGCGCGGCCGGGTTGCCGTCGACGGCGACCAGGATGCGGTGAAACATGGGGGTCTTGCTCCTTGAAGGGGGGTGGGGTCAGCGCTGGACGGTGCTCGGGGTGGGGGCGGCCGCGGGCGCCTCCTGGTGGTGGTGCGCAGCGGTCCGCTCGCGCTGGATGAGGGCGACGGCGGCGGAGACGGCGAGCAGCACGACGGATAGCCACAGGCCCTTGGCGATGCCTCCGGAGGAGTCGGACAGCAGCCCGGAGACCAGGGGGCCGACGGCCTGGCCGACGCTGAAGGCGACCGTCAGCAGGGCGATGCCCAGGGTCCAGGCGTGCGGGGGCAGCATCCGGCGGGCCAGGACGGTCACGGCGGTGGGCCCGGCCATGAACGTCCCGCCGAAGATGATCGCCGAGGCGATCGCGGCACCCATCCCGTGCCACAGCAGCACGGGCAGCACACCGATCAGCACGACCGCCGAGACCAGCGCGGGGGCCATGCCGCCGCGCAGCCGGCCGATCACCCGGCCCCACACCAGCAGCGTCGCCGCCGCGGAGGCCACGCCGAGCACGATGAAGAAGGTGCCAGTGCCCCAGACCTTCATGCCCTGGCTGTGCAGCAGGGCGATGACGAAGGTCATGTAGGACACGTAGCCGGCGCCGAACAGCACGTACCAGACGAACAGGGGCGTCAGCGGCTTGAGGCCGGCGCGGCCGCCGTGGGCGGCGCCGGCGGCGGTCTGCTCGGGTACCTGGCGTGCGGCCCAGGCGGCCGGTCCGATGGCGAGGAGGGCGAGCAGGCCCATCAGTAGCCACCCGGCCTGCCAGCCGGACACGCCCCAGGCGGTGAGGGCCGCGGGCACGACCACGCCGGAGAGCACCACGCCGATGCCGACGCCGGCCATGTACATCGCGACCAGGGAGGCCGAGCGGGCCTGTTGGCCGCCGCTGTGGACGCGGGAGGCGAGCGCCGAGCCAACCACGAAGGTCACCGCGGTGCTCAGGCCGCCGACGAACCGCAGGACGGTCAGGCCGGCGAAGTTGTCGCTCGCCCCGGAGGCGAGCAGGGCGAACGCACTGATGACGATGCCCCACACGAACGCTGCCCGGGAGCCGAAGCGGCGCGACCACCAGGCGGCGGTCGCGGCTCCGATGATGTAGCCCAGCGCGTTGGCGGTGTTCATCCCGCCGGCCGCCGCATAACTCCAGTGCAGCTTCTCGCGCATGGCCGGCAGCAGCAGTGCATAGGCGAACCGGGTGAAGCCCAGTGCCACCACCGGGCCCGCCGCCAAGGCCAGCGCAACCAGGAACTCCGGCCGCTGCTTGGCGGCCAGAGACGGTGAGGCGGTCATCGCACACGCTCCCAGGCAGTCGAGTTGATCATCACAGGGCCTTTCTCGAACGGTCCGGATGTCAGGATCACGGCGCTTGATCAGCGCCTTCACGGACCTTCAACCCGTGCTGTGCCGGCTGCCATGTCCGGCCTGCGGGCCGTACTGCCCACGGATCGGGCCATCTCCCAGCCGCGTGCGGCAGGCGGCGGTCATCGGACCGCCGAGCCTGTCACGGCAGGCGCACCACCGCTGGGGGCCGGTGGCGGTGAGGTGGGCAGCAGGGGCGCGTGCGGCAGGCGCCTGCGCACCAGGCCGAAGAGTCCGCCGCCCACCAGCGGGGCGATCAGGTACACCCACAGCCACGCCAGGTCGTGGGAGAACAGCTCCGGCCCGATCTGCCGGGCCGGGTTGAAACTTCCGCCCATCCATCGGCCGACCAGCACGATCAGCGCGGCGATCACCGACCCGGCGACCGCCGGCAGCCAGGAGGCCAGGCGGGGCCGGGCCGCCACGAAGGTCACTGCGGCGAGCATCACGGCGGTCGCCGCCGCCTCGGAGGCGAACACCGCTACCCAGGGGATGTGGCCGGATGCCCGGATGACGGCGTAACCGACGGCGGGATGGGCCGTCTGCGCGCCCCACACCATCCGGGCACCCGCCACCCCCGTGATCGAACCGGCCAGTTGGGCCGCGGCGTAGGCCGCCGCATCCCGCCCCCGCAGGGCACCCATCAGCCAAAACGCCAGCGAGACGGCCGGGTTCATGTGGCCGCCCGAACGCCGCCCGAACGGCGAGACGATCAGCAGGGCGACCGTGGTCCCGCTGACCACGGCGTCCGCGACCAGCCGGCCCTCCTGCGAGCCGATGGCGCGTGCTAGAAGACCCTCGGCACCGAACAGATGCCTGAACAGGGTGACCATCACCAGCAGCAGGATCGCGGTCGCGGCGAACTCGCTCAGCCACGCACGCCAGTTGTGCCGACTGCGGCTGCGCCAGCTCGGTGTTCCCACAGCATCCTCCTGATCATCGCGTGACCACACGCGTACCGACGGGACACCGGCCTGGGCACGTGCCCACCCTCCGGCTGTCCGAGCGTCCCGTTCATGGCCTTGGGCGGCCCGCTTCTACGAGGTCTTCGGGCCGCCCAGGGCGGGTGGTTGTGCGAGGTCAACCCGCGCGCCGGCCGACGGCATGCCCGCGAGCACGGCCACATGGCCCACGGATCAGGCCACGGCCGGCCGGTGCAGGACGCTTTTGCACCCCCAGCGCTGCCCGCCTGTTCCCTCATCCCGGCGGGCGCCACCGGGCCCGCGACGAGCGACGGCGCCCGCACCGGCCCCTCGGCCCGTGCACGCCGTCGCGGGGGCCCCCCCCCGGGGGGGGGGGGGGGGCGCGCCCGCCGCGCGGCGCCCGGCCGGCCCGCCGGGGGTCATCAAACATCACAAAAACAAAAGACA
>NZ_JBEZMO010000036.1:0-71192 GCF_040652655.1 Streptomyces sp. NPDC048191 | reverse complement strand
CCGCCCTGCTGGTCGCTGTCATCGGCCGCCGCCATTCTGTTCTGTTCTCGGCACGGATTCCGCCCCTCCTCGGCGTCCTAGGGGTACGGCACAGCCTTACCAGGGGAGGGAACCACCACCATGGCCGTCAGCCGACGCCGTCTCACCGCCGTCGCCGCCGTGGCGCTCGCCGCGCTCACCACCGGCCTCACCACAGGCTGCGACGCCGTGAACAAGGCCCTGGACTGTGTGCAGACCGCCGACTCCATCGCCGACAGCGTCACCGGCCTGCAGCAGGCGGTGGAGAACGCCGCGAACGATCCCACCCAGGCGGACGCCTCCCTGGACGCCATCGAGAAGAACCTCGACAAGATCGGCGACAAGACCGACAACGCCGACGTCAACAAGGCGGTCGACCACCTCGACAAGGCCGTGGGCAACGTGCGTACGGCCATCAGGAACGGGGACAGGACGCCCGACGTGAGCCCGGTGACCGACGCGGCCGGCGAACTGACCAAGGTGTGCACGAAGTAGGCCCCCTCCGGGGCACTTCAGTACTCCCGGTCGCGACGGCGCTCCCGCTCCTCGCGCCGTGCCCGGTGCAGTTCGTGCCGGGACTCCCTGCGCTCCAGCCTCTCCTGCCGGCGCTCTTCGCGCAGACGCTCCCGTTCCGCCCGGGTGATCTTGCGGGTCACGTCCACCCCGCCCCAGAACGCGAGACCACCGACGACCACCCGCGGAGCGCCCGGCTCGGGCGGGCCGTCGTCCCTGGGGTGGTCGAAGCCGCCCATGATGCCGATGCCGCGGACCACGACCTCCACGCCCGGCGGCACGACGACCTGCACACCACCCATGATCGCCACGCAGTTGATCTCGACCTCGCGGTCCGCGAAGTCCGCCTCCCGCAGGTCGATCTCGCCGCCACCCCAGAACGCGAAGCAGTTGAACTGCTTCGGCACCGTCCAGCGGCCCTTGCGCTGGAACCCTGACATGACGGCGACCGCGCCCGCCGAGGACCCCGGCCCGCCGACGATCCGGCCGGCCCAACCCCCGCTGTCCACCGGCGCCTTGGTGAAGGACACGGGAGCGGGCGGAGCCGCGGCACCGGCCGTCGGCAGGTCGCGGGTGAGCGGGGCCAGCTCGCCGTACGTGCGGGCCTTGTACACCGCCTCCAGCCGCTCCTCGAACTCCTCCATGTCGAGCCGGCCCTCGGTCAGGGCGTCCCGCAGGACGTCGGCGACCCGCTCACGGTCGGCGTCGGACGCGCGGAGGTCCGGACTTGCGTCGTCGGTCATGGCAGAAGCCTACGAGACCGCCTTCTCCGCGTACATCTTCGCGATGACCGCCTCGATGTCCGGCTCCCGCACCGACAGGTCCACCAGCGGATACTCCGCCGCGAGATGCGCGACGAGCGGTGCCGCCGACTGCCCCGCCGGGAACGCCAGCCACTGCCGCGGCCCCTCCACCCGCACCACCCGCGCCGCGGGCACCTCGACCGGCGGCAACTCCCGCTCCAGGTCCACCACCAGCGTCCGCTCGCTCTCCCCGGCCTCGTGCAGCCCCGCGAGCGGACCGTCGTACACCAGCCGCCCGTGGTCGATCACCATCACCCGTGAGCACAACTGCTCGATGTCCTGCAGGTCGTGCGTGGTCAGCAGCACGGTCGTGCCCCGCTCCGCGTTCAACTCCCTCAGGAAACCCCGCACCTTGGCCTTCGACACCACGTCCAGACCGATCGTCGGCTCGTCCAGGTACAGCACCTCCGGGTCGTGCAGCAGAGCCGCCGCGATGTCCCCGCGCATCCGCTGCCCCAGCGACAGCTGCCGCACCGGCACGTCCAACAGGGCCCCCAGCTCCAGGAGTTCGACGCACCGGTCCAGGTTCTCCCGGTAACGGGCGTCCGGGATCCGGTACATGCGGTGCGCGAGCCGGTAGGAGTCGATCAGCGGCAGGTCCCACCACAGGGTCGTACGCTGCCCGAACACCACCCCGATCCGGTGCGCGAGACGCCGCCGCTCCCGCGCCGGATCGATGCCCGCCACCCGCAGCCGCCCCGCGCTCGGCGTCAGGATGCCGGTCAGCATCTTGATCGTGGTCGACTTCCCGGCACCGTTCGGACCGATGTAACCGACCATCTCGCCCCGCGCCACGGTGAACGAGAGCGAGTCCACCGCCCGCACCTCGCGCCGCTCCCGTTTCAGGAACCCGGTCTTCTTGCGCACCTCGAAGACCTTCTCCACGCACTCCAGCACGATGAAGTCACCGTCCGGCATCTGTCAGCTCCCTGTACTCCGGTACGAACGAAGTCCCGCCCGCCAGGCCAGCCCCGCCAGCGCACAGCACGCCACCGCGACCAGCGGCGGTGCGAACGCCGCCCACCGCGGCAGCCCCAGCGGATACGGCCGCCCCAGCACATAGGTCGCGGGCAGCCAGTTGACGAAGGCCAGCGGCAGCACGAAGGTCACCCCGCGCACCAGCTCCTTCGCGAACACCGTCGGCGGATACTGCAGCAGCGTCGTACCGCCGTAGGTGAAGGCGTTCTGCACCTCCGAGGAGTCCTGCGCCAGGAACTGGAAGGCCGCCCCCGCCACGAACACCGCGCAGAAGATCGCGCAGCCGCTCACCACCATCACCGGCATCAGCAGCAGCTTCGGCAGTGTCCAGTCGACGTCCAGCCGGGTCACCGACCAGCCCAGCACCAGCAGGCCCTGCGTCACCCGGCCCAGCCGTCTGAGCGCGAACCGGTCGGCCGCCATCTGGGCCAGCACCGGCGCCGGACGAACCAGCAGCGTGTCCAGCGTGCCGTCGCGCACCCGCAGGCCCAGCCGCTCCATCGACCCGATCACCAGGTCGGCGAGACCGAACGCCGTACCCGACAGGCCGTAGAGAAAGGCCACTTCGGGCAGCGACCAGCCGCCGAGGGCGTCCACCCGCGAGAACATCAGCATGATCCCGACGAAGTCGAAGAACGTCGTCGCGAAGCTGCCGAACGTGGTCATCAGGAACGAGGCCCGGTACGCCATGGTGGACCTGATCCACATCCCGGCGATCATCAGATAGACCCGCACGCCCTCACGCACCCGGCCCCGGTCGGGGCGGACCGCCCCACCCGCGTCAGCCACCCTGGACCACCACCCGCCGCGTCGCCGCCGACTGCACCAGCCGCCCGGCCCCCAGCAGCGCCACCGCCCACGCCGCCTGGAACACATACGTACCCAGCGGGTCGGCGTGCCCCAGCAGGATCTGGGCCGGCGCCTGGAGCAGCGAGGACCAGGGCAGGGCGCGTACGACCTCGCCGAGCGCCCCCGGGAAGACGTTCAGCGGCAGCAGCATGCCGGAGCAGAAGAAGCCGGCGAGCCAGGCCATCTGCGTCACACCCTGGCCGTCCAGCAGCCAGAACGCGCTGAGCGCCACCAGGTACCGGATCCCGAACCCGACGAGCATCGCCAGCAGCACGGCGACGAAGAAGGCGACCCAGGTGCCCGCGTCCGTCGGCAGGTACACCGGGAAGCACAGGGCGCCGAAGAGGAAGGGGACCAGGCCCCGGCCCAGCAACTGGAAGAAGGCCCGCCCCAGGTCCGTCGCCAGCCACCACAGCTGCAGGTCGGCGGGCCGGTACAGGTCGATCGCCACGTCCCCCGTACGGATGCGTTCCATCAACTCGTTCTCGACGCCTCCGCCGCCGATCGCGAGCGTCGACAGGAACGCCTGGCCCAGCCACACATAGGTCACGACCTGCGTCTGATCCCATCCGCCGAGGTGTGGACGCTCGTCCCACAGGGCGCGATAGGTATAGACGAGAATGAGGCCAAATACGGTATTTGTGAACACCCCTGCCGCAGTGGCTGCCCGATACGTCGCGTACCGTCTGAATCCCCCCGCCGCGACGGCGACGTACAACCGTCCCGCGCCCACGCCAGTCCACCTCCCGGGACCGCTCGACACCGAAGCGCAGGAGCCTAGTCCCGGAGCCCGGCTGTCGGCCACGCAATTTGATGCCGAAGCGTGCCCGGATCCGGGAACGGAACGCCAGGTGCGAGAGTCTTCAAACCGGGGGCGCAGAAGCGTACGAGGCGTACGGGAACGTACGACGCGAAACAGGAGTCCGTGCACGACATGAGCGACGAGCCGCAGCCGCAGCAGCCGAACGAAGGCGTGCCGCCGAGAAAGCCGCTGCAGGCTGGAGGGCCCGGCGAGCCCGGGGGCCGTGACGACACGGCACCCGGCACGGTCGAGGAGACCGGCACGCCGGCAGGCCGGGCGGAGTCCGGCGAGCCGCCCAAGCCGACAGCACAGCCGACACCGCCCGAGCAGGGCGGACTCGGACGAACGGGTGACCCCGAGGGGTCCCGGGCCGACCGCACGGCGTCCATGGCCCGAGCCCGCCAGGCCGCCCGCGACGGCCGCCCGGAGCGACAGGGGACGACCCCACCGGCCGACGGCCCGACCCCCGCCCCGCCCACTGCACGGACGCCCCACACCGACTCACCGTCCGGTGGGGGTTCGGCGTCCGGTGGGGGTTCGGGCTCTGGTGGCGGCTCGGCGTCCGGTGGGGCTTCGGGTTCCGGTGGCGGCTCGGCGTCCGGTGGGGCTCCGGGCTCCAGTGGGGGCTCGGGCTCCGGTGGGGGCTCGGGCTCCGGTGGGGGCTCGGGCTCCGGCGTGGGGTCGGCCTCCGGCGTGGGGTCGGCCTCTGGCGTGGGTTCGGGCTCCGGGGAGGGCGCTGGCTCCGGTGCGGGTTCGGGCTCCGGTGGGGGTTCGGCGAATCGTGGTGGCTCGGGTTCCGGGGAGGGTTCCGGCTCCGGTGGGGCTTCGGTGGCTCCTGAGGGCTCGGACTCCCGTGCGGGTTCCGGCTCTGGTGACGGTTCGGTGGGTCGTGGCGGCTCGGGCTCCCGTGCCGGTTCCGGCTCCCGTGGAACTTCGGGCTCCGATGGGGCTCCTGGCGCGGGGGATTCCCGTGCCGCCGGCAAGCGCGGAAGCCCGGGGTCCGCTGAGGGCTCCGGCTCCGGTCAGGCCTCCGGCTCCGGGAAGGCGCAGGCCGGGGCCGAGCAGGCGCCGTCGGCCGAGAGCACGCAGGTGCTCCGGCGGGTAACGGCGCCCCGGGAGTCCCAGGAGAACCAGTCCGGCAAGGCGGCCGGTGAGACGGGAGCACCCGAGACCACCCAGATCCTCCGCCGCGTCAACGCACCCCGGACGCCCGACCAGGGCGACGCCGGCGCGGCGAACGCCACCGGCCGCACCCCCCGTACGACCGGCCCCGACACCGCCTCCCGCCCCGCACGCCCGGGCGGCGGCCCGAGCCGCGCCGCCCGGACGGTCGGCCCGGCCGGTGCCGCCGGAGCTGCCGCCGGTGCCGCGAGCGCGGCCGGCCAGGCATCCCAGGCCGGCCCCGTCGGCGCCGCCACCCGCGGCCCCGGCGCCAACGCCAACCCCGAAACCGGTCCCGAGGAGAACCCCGCCGCAGGCGCGGGCAACGGCAAGAGCAAGCGGCCCAAGCGGACCGGGTGGCGGCGGATCATCCCCACCTGGCGCATGGTGCTCGGCACCTTCGTCGTCGGCGTCCTCCTGCTCGTCGGCCTCTTCGTCCTCGGCTACTCGCTGGTCAACATCCCGCCGGCCAACGCCCTCGCCACCAAGCAGAGCAACGTCTACCTCTACGCCGACGGCTCCGAGCTGGCCCGGGACGGAGACATCAACCGCGAGAGCGTACCCCTCGCCCAGGTCTCCAAGGACGCCCAGCACGCCGTACTGGCCGCCGAGGACCGCGACTTCTACACCGAGTCGGCGATCGACCCCAAGGCCATGCTGCGCGCCGCCTGGAACACCGCGACCGGCAAGGGCAAGCAGTCCGGCTCCACCATCACCCAGCAGTACGTGAAGAACTACTACCTGGCCCAGGAACAGACGGTCACCCGCAAGGCCAAGGAGTTCTTCATCTCGATCAAGCTGGACCGGCAGAAGTCCAAGGACGAGATCCTCGAGGGCTACCTCAACACCAGCTACTTCGGCCGCAACGCCTACGGCATCCAGGCCGCCGCCCAGGCCTACTACGGCGTGGACTCCCGGGACCTGGACCCGGCCCGCGCCGCCTACCTCGCCGCGCTCGTCAACGCGCCCAGCGAGTACGACGTCGTCGCCCACCCCGAGAACAAGGCCGCCGCCGTCGCCCGCTGGAACTACGTCCTGGACGGCATGGTCAAGAAGGGCTGGCTCAGCCCGTCCAAGCGCGCCGGCATGAAGTTCCCCATGCCCAAGGAGCAGACCGTCTCCACCGGCCTGTCCGGCCAGCGCGGCTACATCGTGAACGCGGTCAACCACTACCTGACCACGCACAACATCCTCGACTCCGACCAGCTCGCGGCCCGCGGCTACCGCATCACCACCACCATCCAGAAGGGCAAGCAGAACGCCTTCGTCAAGGCGGTGAACGACCAGCTGATCTCCAAGCTGGACAAGAAGAACAACAAGGTCGACAGCTACGTCCGCGCCGGTGGCGCCTCCGTCGACCCGAAGACCGGCAAGGTCGTCGCGATGTACGGCGGCATCGACTACGTGAAGCAGTACACCAACGGCGCGACCCGCGGTGACTTCCAGGTCGGCTCCACCTTCAAGCCGTTCGTCTTCACCTCGGCGGTGCAGAACGGCTCGACCACCCAGGACGGCCGCACCATCACCCCGAACACCATGTACGACGGCACCAACAAGCGCCTCGTCGAAGGCTGGAGCGGCACGCCGTACAGCCCGGAGAACGAGGACCAGAAGTCGTACGGGCAGATCACCGTCACCAAGGCGACGGACCTGTCGGTGAACTCCGTCTACGCGCAGATGGCCGCCGACGTAGGCCCCTCCAAGGTCAAGCAGACCGCGATCGACCTCGGCATCCCCTCCGACACCCCGGACCTGTACCCGTCCCCGTCCATGGCCCTCGGCACCGCCAACGCCAGCGTCCTGGACATGGCCGAGTCCTACGCCACCATCGCCAACCACGGCAAGCATGGCACGTACAGCCTGATCGAGAAGATCACCAAGGACGGCACCGAGGACGTCAAACTGCCCGACCAGCAGGTCAAGCAGGCCGTCAGCCGGGAAGCCGCCGACACCACCACCTCGATCCTGCAGAGCGTGGTCGACAACGGCACCGCCACCGCCGCCCAGGCCGCGGACCGCCCGGCGGCCGGCAAGACCGGTACCGCCGAGAACGACACCGCCGCCTGGTTCGCCGGCTACACCCCCGACCTGGCCACCGTGGTCTCCGTCATGGGCCAGGACCCGGTCACGGCCAAACACATGCCGCTGTACGGCGCCCTCGGCGCGCCCCGGATGAACGGTGGCGGTCCGCCCACCCAGATCTGGGCCCAGTACACGCACGACGCGCTCAAGCACACGCCGTCCTCCGACTTCGACCTCCAGCTCGAACAGGGCGCCGAGGAGCCGCAGCCGCCGAGCGCGACCGGCCCCGCCCAGCCGGGCACGACCGGCGGCCAGACCGGCAGTGCGACCCAGAGCCCGACCGGCGGCGGCCCGACCAACAGCCCGGCCGGCGGCACCACCGGCACCCCCACCACCGGCGGCCCGACGACCACCGGCGGCACCGGCACCAACGGCGGCGGCACCACGACCGGCGGCGGCACCACCACCGGCGGCAACACGACCGGCGGCGGCACGACCGACGGCGGAGGCACCACCAACGGAGGCGACACCACCGGCGGTGACCCGACGGGCGGCGGCACGAACACCGGCGGCGGCACCGACGGCGGCGGCGGTACGACCGGCACGGCCGCCGGCGCCGGAGGCGGCGACCCCTTCGCCTGACGCCACGGCGACACCCCGATGACGCCTCAGTGACCGCTGGTCGCCTTCAGCCCCACCACGGCGACCAGCAACAGGCACACGAAGAAGATCCGGGCGGCGGTGACCGGCTCACCGAGCACCACCATGCCGAGCACCGCCGCCCCGGCCGCCCCGATGCCCACCCACACGCCGTAGGCGGTACCGATGGGCAGCGACTTCGCGGCGTACGACAGCAGGACCATGCTGGCCACGATCCCCGCACCGGTGAACACACTGGGCACCAGCCGGGTGAAACCCTCGCTGTACTTCATCCCGACCGACCAGCCCACCTCGAGCAGACCGGCGACGATCAGCAGAACCCAGGCCACGACGGACACCTCCGAGACGGACGACGACTCCTCTTCCGGTGCGTCGTCCTTGCCTGCGTCCCGGTACGGCGCGTCTCGTCGGGCTTCCTTCCGAACATAGCAAAGGCAGCGCGAAAGGGGCCGGTGACGACGGTCACCGGCCCCTTTCGCCGCCGAACTACAGGTACAGACCCGTGGAATCCTGCGACCCCTCGAAGCGGTCCGCGGCCACGGCGTGCAGGTCCCGCTCGCGCATGAGCACGTACGCCACACCCCGCACCTCGACCTCGGCCCGGTCCTCCGGATCGAACAGGACCCGGTCACCCGGCTCCACGGTCCGCACGTTCTGCCCGACCGCGACGACCTCGGCCCAGGCCAGCCGCCGGCCGACCGCCGCCGTGGCGGGAATCAGAATGCCGCCCCCCGACCGCCGCTCGCCCTCACCGGTCTCCTGCTTGACCAGAACCCGGTCGTGCAGCATCCGGATGGGAAGCTTGTCGTGCTGGGGGCCGCTGTGCTCGTTTCTCTTGGCGCTCACGCCTCGAACCTACCTGTCCTCGACCCGCCCGTACGCGCCCGGGTCAGCCCTTGCGCCGCCGGGAGCCCACGGTGAGCAGCCCGACGACCCCGACGGCGAGCACCGCGACCGGCACGACCCGCTCCAGCCGCAGCCCGCCCTCCGCGTCGACGAACTGCGCCCGCACCTCACTCACCACCCGGTTGACCTGCACGTACGCCCGGCCCACCGTGCGGTCGACATTGGCGACGACCTTGGCCTTCGCATCCCCGATGATCGTCTGCGGATGCACCCGCACCCCGATCTCGTCGAGCGTCTCGGCCAGCACCTCTCGGCGGCGCTTGATGTCCGCCTCGATCTGCGCCGGGGTTCTCGTGTCCGACGTCTCCGCCACCGTACGGCCTCCGAACTCTCCTGATGCTGTTCCGAACAGTTTGTCAGCTCCGCACCGCACCGCACCGCAAGGCCCCCCGGTTACGCTGGCCCGATGAGCGAGCGACTCCAGCCGGGGGACGTGGCCCCCGCCTTCACCCTCCCGGATGCCGACGGCACCGAGGTGTCCCTTGCCTCCCACAAGGGACGCAAGGTCATCGTCTACTTCTACCCGGCCGCCCTGACCCCCGGCTGCACCAAGCAGGCCTGCGACTTCACGGACAACCTGGACCTCCTGGCCGGCGCGGGCTACGACGTCATCGGCATCAGCCCCGACGCCCCGGAGAAGCTGGCGAAGTTCCGCGAGAAGGAGTCCCTGAGGGTCACGTTGCTGGCCGACCCGGAGAAGAAGGTCACCGAGGCCTACGGCGCCTACGGCGAGAAGAAGAACTACGGCAAGACGTACATGGGCGTCATCCGCTCCACGATCGTCGTGGACGAGGAGGGCAAGGTGGAAAAGGCCCTCTACAACGTCCGCGCCACCGGCCACGTGGCCAAGATCATCAAGGATCTGGCCATCTGAGGCCCGTATCCGCTGCCGACGGCCCGCACCGGGATGACTGGTGCGGGCCGTTTTCTCTTTTCCGTGCGTGACTGTCCGATAACCGGTTCGTTACTCCGTACGGGCTGCGAACGCACGCCCGGAACGGAGGGGCTCTGATGGGGGCCAGTGCATACACCAAGGAGCGGCTGGAGGAGGCGGCTCGTGGGGCGCGGACGTTGTTGGAGGCGTTGGAGGCGTTGGGGGTGGATCCGAGGAGTTCGACGCGGCGGTATGTCTGGGAGCGGATGAAGAAGCTCGGGGTGGATGTCTCCCACTTCGAGCGGGAGGGGGTGAAGTGGACGCGCGAGGTGCTTGAACGGGCCGTGGCTGCCTCCACGAACATGTGCGAGGTGCTGCGCCGTCTCGGCCTGGAGGTAGTCGGCGGCCACCACACGCACATCAGCCGCAGGATCAAGGCGTACGGGATCGATACGTCGCACTTCCAACTGCCGACGCAGCGAGGGAAGCCCTGGCGCGCCCGAACACCGGAGGCCCTGCTCATCGAGCAGGCGGTCGGCCAGGCCCGGCGCATCCCGAGTGACCGGCTCAAGTGGGCGATGACGTCCGTCGGCATGCCGGAGCGCTGTGCGCGGTGCGGCACGGAGCCGGTGTGGCGGGGCCGCCCGCTGCCGCTGGAGGTCGATCACATCGACGGCAACTGGTGTGACAACCGCATCGAGAACCTTCGGTTCCTCTGCCCCAACTGCCACTCGACCACGGACAATTACCGAGGGCGCGGCAAGGGCCGTCGTCGAGGCGGCGCCGTATGAGCAGCGGCGTGCAGTACACGCGTGAGCGGTTGGCCGAGGCCGCCGAGCGGTGTGCGAGCCTGGACGAGGTCATCGCCTTCTTCGGTACTCGCCCCTACGGCAAGCTTCGGCGCTACCTTGTGCGGCGATTCGCGCACTACGGGATCGACGTCTCGCACTTCTCCGACTCGGGCAGGCCCGGCCGCCCCGCGCGCGAGGAGCTGCGTGCGGCGGTCGCCGAGTCGCTCTCCATCGCAGGGACGCTACGCCGCCTCGGGCGCCCGGACACGGGCACCCAGCGCGCACTGCTGCGCGAGTGGGTCGTCGAGGAAGGCCTGTCGACGGTGCACTTTCTCGGTCAGGCGCACCAGCGAGGCAAGACGCACGTGCGCGCCAAGCGCCCCGAGGACGTCCTGGTCAAGCACGACGGCCGACGCCGGACGCGAACCCATCTGCTGCGCCGTGCGCTCCGCGAGCTGGGCGTTCCGGAGGAGTGCGCCGAGTGCGGTGTCGGGCCGGAGTGGCTCGGGCAGCCGATGACACTGGAGGTCGATCACATCAACGGCGACTGGAGCGACGACCGGCGCGAGAATCTCCGGTTGCTGTGCCCCAACTGCCACGCGACCACGAGCACCTGGTGCCGAGGGGGCGGACGGCGAAAGGCGCAGCCCCGTACACTGGGCGAGGCAAAACGGCCTGCAAGCTAATTGTCCGTTTTGGGGCGGTCGTGGCGAAATAGGCGATACGCGCGGGTTTTAGGTGCCCGTGGGAGAAATCCCGTGTGGGTTCGAGTCCCACCGGCCGCACCTGTGAGGGGCCGCCCAGCTGGGCGGCCCCTCCTCCACCCTCAGCCCAACAGCTCCCGTACCACCGGCACCAGCGCCCGGAACGCCTTCCCCCGGTGGCTGATCGCGTTCTTCTCCTCGGGGCTCAGCTCGGCGCAGGTGCGCGTCTCGCCGTCCGGCTGGAGGACCGGGTCGTAGCCGAAGCCGTTGGTGCCGGCGGGCGCGTGCCGGAGGACGCCCCGGAGCTGGCCCTCGACCACCCGCTCGCGCCCGTCCGGCAATGCCAGGGCCGCCGCGCACGCGAAGTGGGCGCCGCGGTGTTCCTCCGCGATGTCGGCGAGCTGGGCCAGCAGGAGGTCGAGGTTGGCCTTGTCGTCGCCGTGGCGGCCGGCCCAGCGGGCGGAGAAGATGCCGGGGGCGCCGTTCAGGACGTCGACGCAGAGTCCCGAGTCGTCGGCGACCGCGGGCAGGCCGGTGGCCTGGGCGAGGGCGTGGGCCTTCAGTAGGGCGTTCTCGGCGAAGGTGACGCCCGTTTCCTTGACGTCGGGGATGTCGGGGTAGGCGTCGGCGCCGATCAGCTCGTGGGGGAGGCCGGCGTCGGCCAGGATGGCCCTCAGCTCGGTGATCTTTCCGGCGTTGCGGGTGGCGAGGATCAAGCGGGTCATGTCCGCCAGTATTCCTCGCCGTGTGCTTAGCGCCGTGCCTGCCCCGTGTCTACAGTTCCGCCTGGCCCGCGCCCTTGAGTGTGCTCAGGTCGAAGATCTGGGCCATTTTGCCGAAGCCCAGGTCGCTGGGGTGCAGGTGGTCGCCGGAGTCGTAGTCGGGGCGCAGGCGGCGTGGGGCGTAGGGGTCGCGCAGGGCCTTGTCGAAGTCGACGACGGCGTCGTACACGCGGCCTGCCCGGATCTGTGCGTTGATCTGTTGGCGTACCGCCTCGCGGGCCGGTGTCCAGCCGCGGTGGCCCTGGAAGGGCATCAGGGTGGCGCCGACGGTCTTGAGGCCGTGGGCGTGGGCGTCGCGGACGAGGGTGCGCAGGCCGGTGAGGATCTTGTCGGGGTCGGGGAGGCGGGGGTTGCGCAGGATGTCGTTGACGCCGAGGTCGATGACGACGACCTTGACGCTCGGGTGGGTGAGTGCGTCCCGGTCGAAGCGGCCGAGGCCGCTCTGGTTCTCGGCGGGTCGGCCGAGTCCGTCGGCGAGTACCTGGTTGCCGCTGATGCCCTCGTTCACGACGCTGTAGCGCGGGACCTGCTGTCCGCCTTCGACCGCGGTGCGCAGTCGGCCGGCGAGGATGTCGGGCCAGCGGTGGTTGGCGCCGGTGGTGGAGGTTATGCCGTCGGTGATGGAGTCGCCGAAGACGACGACGGTGCCGTCGGCCTCGTTGCTGAGGATGTCGAGGGACGTCAAGTAGCGCCAGTACGGGGTTTGTTCGGTGTATGGCATGCCGGTGGCGTCCTCGGTGCGGTCACCCGTGGCCACGTAGGAGATCTGCCGGGCGTGGGGGTGGTAGGTGACCGGGCCGGAGGGTGTGGGGGAGTAGGTGGTGACGAGGATGTCGCTGTCGTGCGGGACGGCGAGGCGTACGGCGTCGCTGAGGACTTGTTCGCCGGCGGGGACGACCACGTCGGTGGAGCCGTTGAAGGTGAGGCGGCGCATTGACTCCGGGTCGGCCGCGGCGGTGCCGTCGCCGGCGGAGAGTGCGATCGAGGCGTGTGTGATGGTGAGCGGGGCTTGGCCGTAGAGGTTGGACAGGGTGATGCGGGCACTCGTACCGCCGGTGCTGGTGTGTACGACGTTGCGTACGGAGTGGCCCGCGAGGCCCTGTGTCTCGGTGCCGGGCTCGCCGCCCACCGGGGAGGCGGACCAGGCGCCGACCCAGGTGCCGGCTGAGGCTGGGGCGACGGAGGAGCCGTGATGGGGGTGGTCGTCGGTGAGGGCACCGAGCGAGGTGCCGTCGTGGGCCGCCACGGTGAGGTAGATGGCGGCGGACACGGCCATGACGAGCGCGATGAGCGCGCTCAGTACCGCATAACCATGACGCTTGGTCACGCTTGTGTTGTTCTCCTCGGGGATGGGAGCCCCGAGGCTCCGATCTTGGTGAGCCCATGATGCGTCATGGGCCGGGGAGAGCTGTCAGGACCCTGCCCAATACCCCCTCTCAGACAGACGCCGGGAACTCTTGTTCCGTTCCGGGAGTCGGTCAGGAAGGGACAATTGTGTGCGGGATCACCGCGGGAGCACCGAACGGGTGGAGCTGATGGAACCGACCGAGACGGAAGCAGCGCCGGCGCGGGGTGTGTCGTACAAGTCGATGACGGCCTTCACCCCGGCCGACGAGGAGCGCCGGCGCGGGGTGCGGCGCATGAAGCTCACGGCGACGAGCATGCTGCTGTTCGTGGCGGTGGTCTACGTCCTGGCCAAGCTCGCCTCGCAGGCGGGCGCCGGGGCCTGGGCCGACTATGTCGCCGCGGCCGCCGAGGCGGGCATGGTGGGCGCTCTCGCAGACTGGTTCGCCGTGACCGCGCTCTTCCGGCATCCGCTGGGGCTGCCGATCCCGCATACCGCGATCATCCCGACCAAGAAGGACCAGCTGGGTATTTCGCTGGGCGAGTTCGTCGGTGAGAACTTCCTTTCCCGGGACGTCGTGCGGCAGCGGTTGCACGCGGTCGGTATCGGGAGCCGGCTGGGGGTCTGGCTGGCTGATCCGGAGCACGCGGACCGGGTGACGGCGGAGCTGGCGACGGCGTTGCGCGGTGCGCTGACCGTGTTGCGGGACTCGGATGTGCAGGCGGTCGTCGGGGAGGCGATCACGCGGCGGGCCAACGCGCAGGAGATCGCGCCGGGTATCGGCAAGATGCTGGAGAGGGTCGTGGGCGACGGTGGGCACCGGCGGGCGGTGGATCTGGTGGTGGCCCGTGCGCACGACTGGCTGGTGCTGCATCGTGACGACGTGATGGTGGCGGTGGAGGGTGGTGCGCCCGGCTGGACCCCGAGGTTCGTGGACCGCAAGGTCGGTGAGCGGGTCTACAAGGAGTTGCTGCGGTTCGTCACCGAGATGCGGGACATGCCGTCTCATCCGGCGCGCGGTGCGTTGGACCGTTTCCTCACGGACTTCGCCTCCGACCTGCAGTCGGACACGGAGACCCGGGCGCGGGTGGAGCGGCTCAAGGGTGAGGTGCTGGGCCGGGGCGAGGTGCAGGAGCTGATCGCGTCCGCGTGGACGGCGGTGCGGTCCATGATCGTGGCCGCGGCGGAGGACGAGCGCAGTGAGCTGCGGCTGCGGGTGCGGGCCGCGTTGCTGTCGTTGGGGACGCGGATGGCGACCGAGCCGAAGGTGCAGGAGAAGGTCGACAGCTGGGTCGAGGGCGCGGCGGTGCACGTGGTGACGACGTACCGCAAGGAGATCACCTCGTTGATCACGGACACCGTGGCGAGCTGGGACGCCGAGCACACCACCCGGAAGATCGAGGCTCACATCGGCCGCGACCTGCAGTTCATCCGGATCAATGGCACGGTGGTGGGATCACTGGCGGGGCTGCTGATCTACGCGGTGACCCGGACGCTCGGCGCCTGAAACCGGGGAGGGCGGGCACCCGTTCTGCCGTCCCCCTCCGGTCAGGGGGACGTCCTCGGCGAGGAGGGAGCCATGGCCGCAGCGCAGCAGCCGCCGTCACCGGAATCCGCCGGGCCCGCGGAGACGGGCCGGACCATCACCACTGACATTCCCGCCCGGCTGGACCGTCTGCCGTGGTCCCGCTGGCACTGGACGATCGTGATCGGCCTGGGCACCGTGTGGATCCTGGACGGCCTGGAGGTCACGGTCGTCGGCAACATCGCGGGCCGCCTGGCCGAACCGGGCAGCGGGTTGTCGATCACCTCGGGCCAGATCACCGGCATGGCCGCCGCGCTGTACGTGGCGGGTGCCTGTTCGGGTGCCTTGTTCTGGGGCCGTCTGACCGACCGTTTCGGCCGCAAGAAGCTCTTCATGATCACCCTGGCGGTGTATCTGGCAGCGACGGCCCTGACGGCGGTGTCCTGGGAGGCCTGGTGGTTCTTCCTGTTCCGTTTCCTGACCGGTTTCGGTATCGGCGGTGAGTACGCGGCGATCAACTCCGCGATCGACGAGCTGATCCCGGCGCACTACCGCGGCCGGGTCGATCTGATCATCAACGGCAGCTTCTGGCTGGGCGCGGTCGGGGGCTCCTTGCTGTCGATCGTGGCCCTCAACACGAGCCTGTTGCCGAAGGACGTCGGCTGGCGTCTGACCTTCGCCCTCGGTGCCGTCCTCGCCCTGGTCATCCTGCTGGTACGGCGGCACGTCCCGGAGAGCCCCCGCTGGCTGCTGATCCACGGCAGGGACCGGGAGGCGGAGGAGATCGTCCGCGGGATCGAGCGCCGGGTGCGTGACGAGAAGGACGTGGCGCTGCCCGAGCCGCGGGGCGAGCTGGAGATCCGCCAGCGCGAGAGTGTGACGTTCATGGAGATCGCCCGCACGGTCTTCGGCCGTTACCGGCGCCGGGCGGTGCTCGGCTTCTCCCTCTTCATCGGCCAGGCGTTCCTGTACAACGCGATCACCTTCGGTTTCGGCGCGATCCTCACCAAGTTCTTCGGCGTGCCCGCGGACCGCACGGGCTACTACTTCGCGGTGATCGCGGTCGGCAACTTCTGCGGCCCGCTGCTGCTGGGCAAGCTCTTCGACACTGTCGGCCGCCGGGTGATGATCTCCTCGACGTATCTGCTCTCGGGTCTGCTGCTGTTCGGCACGGCGTGGCTGTTCGACCGGGGCGTACTCGGCGCGGGCACGCTGACGGCGTGCTGGTGCGCGGTGCTGTTCTTCGCCTCGGCGGGCGCCTCCAGCGCGTACCTGACGGTTTCCGAGATCTTCCCGATGGAGACGCGGGCGATGTCCATCGCCTTCTTCTACGCCCTGGGCACGGCGGCCGGCGGCATCAGCGGCCCGTTGCTGTTCGCCGACCTCACGGGCACGGGGAAGGTCGGCGACACGGTGCTGGCGTTCTCGATCGGCGCGGCCCTGATGTGCGCGGCGGGTCTGGTCGCGGCCTTCCTGGCGGTACGGGCCGAGCGCCGCTCCCTGGAGGACGTCGCCCGCCCGCTGACGGCGGTGGCGGCACGGGCCAGGGCGGCCACGGAGGGCGCGCCGGGCACGCAGGGTCCGTCGGTACCGCCGGCGCCGAGCACGCCGTAGGGCGTCAGGCCCCGGTGGTGGAGCCGGGCCGCACGATCATGAGGACGGTCACGGTGGCCCACAGCAGGTTGAACACCCCGGTGAACATGGCGAGCCGCGCGGGGTTCGCGTCCCGGCCCTCCACCAGCGCGTGCTGGGCGGGAAGCACGAGTACGGCGAGGACGGCGGCGGCGAGGGCGGTCAGCACGATGGACGCGAGCAGCCACCCGCTGCCGAGCACCCCCAGCTGGCCGGCGGTGGCGAACCCGAAGACCGGTACGACGACGCCGACGAGGGCGTAGACCCGGCAGATCTTGTGCAGCACGGCCAGGGTTCCGGTGGCGCCGGGCGCGCCGGGTGCGGCGAGGGCGCGGCGTGCGACGGGCGGGAACATGCTGGCCGCGACGGTCACGGGCCCCACGGCGACGATGGCGGCGAGGACGTGGACGGCGAGGAGGAACTTGGTCACCCGGTGACGGTAGGAGCCGGAAGGATCTTGCGGAAGTGGCGGGACTGCCAGTATCCGACGGATTCCCGCCGGTCGATGGACCACCGGTGTGAGCTGCGAACACCCCTGACTGGGTGCCGCAGTACCCCTGACAGGGTCCGCAGCACCCCTACGGGGTGTCGCTGGCGGCAATCCGTCGTAGGCCTATGATCCCGCCATGCACACGGTTGCCGTACTGGCGCTGGACGGCGTCATCCCGTTCGACCTCTCCGCCCCCGTCGACACCTTCGGCTGGGCGCGGCTGCCCGACGGCCGGGAGCCGTACCGGGTGCGGGTGTGCTCGGTGCGGGAGGAGGTGAGCGCGGGCGCGTTCACGGTGCGGGCGCCGTACGGCCTTCAGGCGCTCGCGGAGGCGGACACGATCATCCTGCCGGGGGTGGCCGACCCGCCCGAGGAGCTGCCGCCGGGGGTCGCGGAGGCGCTGCGGGCGGCGGCGCGCAACGGCACCCGGATCGCCTCGATCTGCGTAGGGGCGTTCCTCCTCGCGGCGACCGGCCTCCTGGACGGCCTGCGCGCGACCACACACTGGCGCGCGGCGGGGGAGCTGGCGGCGAGGTACCCGAGGGTGACGGTGGACCCGAACGTCCTCTACGTCGACAACGGCCAGTTCCTGACGTCGGCGGGCGCGGCCGCGGCGCTGGACATGTGCCTGCACATGATCCGCAAGGACTTCGGCTCGGCGGTGGCCGCGCACGCGGCCCGCATGTCCGTCATGCCGTTGGAACGGGAGGGCGGCCAGGCCCAGTTCATCGTCCACGACCTGCCCCCGGCGCCCTCGGGCGCGACGCTGGAGCCCCTGCTGCACTGGCTGGAGGACCACTGCGACCGCGACATGACGGTGGACGAGATCGCGGCCCAGGCCGGCATGAGCACCCGCACCCTCAACCGCCGCTTCCGCGAACAGACCGGCACGACGCCCCTGCAGTGGCTGCACCGGGCCCGGGTACGGCGGGCCCAGTACCTGCTGGAGACGACGCCGTACCCCGTGGAACGCGTCGCGGCGCAGACCGGTTTCGGTTCCCCCACGGCGTTCCGGGAGCGCTTCCGAAGAGTGGTGGGCACGAGTCCACAGGCCTATCGGAGGGCGTTCAGGGCGGGGGAGACGGTGCGGTGACGGCTTGGCGGTCCTCGTCTGTGATCACCCGGCCTGTTCGCGTCTCTAGGCCTTGCGGTCGGCGACGGCCCAGGAGGCGAGGGCGACGGCCCCGGCGACACCGAGTACGGACGGCCAGGCGCCGACCTTCTTGGCGAGCGGGTGGGACCCGGCGAAGGCGGCGAGGTACGCGGCGCTCAACGCGCCCGCGGCCTTCCCCCCGGCCTGCTTGCGCCACTGCTGAGCGGCGGCGACCCCGGCGACACCCAGCACGGCCCCGCCCAGCTGCCGCTTCTTGGTCCAACGGGCCACGCCGTACCCGCCGACGAGCCCGGTGGCGGCAACAACTGCACTGGGAACCCTGGCCACGACAGCCTCCTCTTTCACTGCTTTTTCCTTTTGTCCACGGCCGAGGCTAACGCCCGGCTGCCGGGCTCGCCTTACCTGAGTCGACACTTGTCAACTTTCCAGCGGCGAGTTATATAAGAGCCGTAGGGCATCGCATTCCAGCCCCTGAGGAGAGGAGTGACCTGTGATGCTCATGCGAACGGATCCCTTCCGTGAACTCGACCGCCTCACGCAGCAGCTCTTCGGAGACACCACGCGCCCGGCCGCGATGCCGATGGACGCCTACCGCGCGGGGGACGACTTCCTGGTCCGCTTCGACCTGCCCGGCGTCGACCCCGAAACGATCGAGCTGGACGTCGAGCGCAACGTCCTCAACGTCCGCGCCGAGCGCGGGAACCCGGCCCCCGAGGGCGCGGAGATGGTGGTGGCGGAGCGCCCCACGGGCACCTTCACCCGCCAGCTGTTCCTCGGCGACACCCTCGACACGGAGCGCATCGACGCGTCGTACGAGGCCGGCGTCCTGACCCTGCGCATCCCGGTGGCCGAGCAGGCCAAGCCGCGACGCATCCAGATCGCGGGCGGCGACGGCGGCCGCAAGCAGCTCAGCACCTGACGGCCCCCTTGCCGACCGGCCGGCGAAACCACGCGCCCCGGGCCCCGAGCGGACCCGGGACGCGACCGCCCGTGTACGGCCGGCCCGGACCACGTCCCTCCCTTGCCACGCATCACGACACCTTGACGAACTCCCTCCCGTGAGCACCGCATGACGGGGTACCGGGTTGCCGGTGCCCCGAAGTGCCGAAGTGCCGCATGGAGCGCCCCGGAGGAGGAGCCGGCACGATGACTGTGACGACCCCGCACCAGAGAACGACCATCCCCACCCCGTCCCGCCCGGCCCCCGACGCCGACACCACCCGCTGGGCCGAACTGACCGAGGCGGTACGCGAGGCGGGCCGGTACACGACGAGGGCGGAGGCGGAACGCGTGACCCGCATCGTCCTCTCGGCCCTGGGCGGCCACGTGACCGGCGACGAACGCGTGGCCCTGGCCCGCTCCCTCCCCCGAGAAGCGGCCCGGGTGATCGCCTCCCAGATCCCCGCGACGCACCCCCTGACGGCAAGGGAGTTCGTGGAGTCGGTGGCAACCCGTATCGAGGGCTCAACCCCCGCGACGGCCCGCTGGGACGTCAGCTCGGTCCTCAGCGTCCTGGCCAACTGGGTGGGCGACCCTCTGACCACCCGCCTCCTCACCCAACTCCCCCCGGGCTACGCCCTCCTGTTCGGCCGCGCGGACTTGGCACCGACGGAGTAACGCCTTCGACACCGGGGCGCCGCGCAACGCCTGCGCGGCGCCCGTGGACTTTCGAGGCCGCTCGCCCAGGGGGCACCGGCCCCGCCTCCCCGGACCTGCGGGTCGCCGAACCACCCGGCGCGCATGCGATCCGTCCGGGCGCTCGCGGCCCGGGGCGCGAACGCGGCGGATCCTAGGACCGGTACCGGTTGCCTTACGGCCCCTCGACACCGACGGCAAGCTCGACGCCTGCTCGGGTTGCTGGTACCTCGTCGGCCACTGCCGTACTGACCACCAAGAGGACTTGTTATTACGCTGCGCCCATGATTCGTGCCGTTGTGTTCGACGTCGGCGAGTGCCTCGTAGACGAAACCAGGGAGTACGGCGCCTGGGCTGACTGGCTTGGTGTGGCCCGTCATACCTTCCACGCGATGTTCGGCGCGGTCATCGCGGAGGGGCGTGACTACCGAGAGGTGTTCCAGGAGTTCCGCCCCGGCTTTGACCTGCACGAGGAACGTAAGAGGCGAGTCGCGTCCGGACAGCCGGAGACGTTCGGGGAAGAGGATCTGTACGGTGACGTCCGGCCGGCCCTTGCCGGATTGCGTGCGGAGGGCATCTGGCTGGGCATAGCAGGGAACCAGACGATCCGGGCCGGCAAGATCCTTCGGGAACTGTTTATGGATGACGTCGACTTGATTGGCACCTCGGACGACTGGGGAGCCAGCAAGCCAGATCCGGCCTTCTTCCGCCGTGTTGCCGAGGCGGTGCCCTTCCGTATGGACGAGATCCTCTATGTCGGTGACCGCATCGACAACGACATCCGGCCAGCCGCCGCCGCGGGCATGCACACCGCCCTGGTCCACCGAGGGCCGTGGGCCACGATCCAGTGGCGTACGGCGGAAGCCAAGAGGCTGCCGACGTTCAGGCTCGAGAACCTCGGGGAGCTGTCCGGACGGATCAAGAGCGTCAACGACTCAGCAGGTTGACACCCGCTGTCTGGCTACGCCGAGGCCCTGTCAGCCGACGACCGAGTGCCGACGAGGAACAACGTCCACGCGGACGCTGAGACAGTGAGACGGAGGCGGTCAGGGCGTTTCGAGTCGCGTATGAGGACACCCCGTGATACGAACGCCGCCTCCACACACTCGGTAGCGTTGCCGCCGCTGTACGACGACTTGAACCAGACCAGATCAGTACCGGGCTGACGGCCGACGGTCATTTACAACTCCTTGCGGGCGCGGTGGATCAGGCTGGAGGAGGCCTCCATGTCCAACGCTTGTGCGCGCAGGTACTCGAACGCAAGCCTGTAGCGCTCCAGTTCCTCGTCCTTCTCCAGGAAGAGGGATCCGGTGTGGAAGTCGACGTAGACCACATCAAGAGTCGGCTCCTGGCCGCCGATGATGACGAAGCTGCCGAGCGCCGCCGCGTGAGCGCCCTTGGAGAAGGGCAGCACTTGCAGTGTGATGTGGCGAGACTCATTGGCCTCAAGCAGGCGGTCGAGCTGCCCCCTCGTGATCTGTGGGGAACCGACAACCCTTCGGATGACGGACTCGTCCAGGATGGCCCACAGGCGAAGGGGCTCGGGCCGCGAAAGGATCTCCTGGCGCTTCATACGGATGTCGACGAGCCGTTCGATCTCCTCGACTCCCAGGGGTACTTCGTTGGCCTTTTGCAGAGCGGTGCTGTAGTCACGGGTCTGGAGCAGCCCTGGGACGTAGACGCAGGAGAAGTGGCTCTCTCCGATCGCTTCGTCCTCAAGGGTGAGCAGCAGGTTCATGCTCTCGGGGATCGAGTCGGCAAACGTGCTCCACCAGCCTTGCTGCTTCGCGTCCTTCGCGATCCCGACAACGGCCCGCCGCTCGGCCTCGGTGGCGCCGTACTGCCGGCACAGGGCCTCGACAATGATCCACTTGACCGGCCCGGCCTGGGTCTCGTACCGGCTGACCGTTGCCTTCGATACACCGACAAGCTGTCCGGCCTCTTCCAGCGTCAGCCCTCTGCGAGCACGCAACTTGCGCATCATCGCGCCAAGTTGGCGTCGGCGGGTGGTGGTCCGTTCAGACATGCGGCTCCTTTGCCGTGAACCGGGCGGCGGGCCCGGAAGACGCCCATCAGGCTAGGTACCTCGATGCGAGCCCACCATCGGGTTCACCCGATCGATTCTGGTGAGAAGTTACATGGCGAGACTTCTCGTATGCCATGCTCGATCTCGGACCGCTACGCAGTGCAGCCGCTCAGATACGGCAGGCGCAGGCATGTGCGTGGCCCGGGAGTGAGGATTGGTCATGTCCGTCCCCGAAACGACCGAATGCCGAGTCCGCTGCGTCCTGCCGTTTGAAGCCGCGCCGGGCGAGGTGACGCTCCTGCGAAGAGCTGCCGTGAGGCAACTGAGCAGGTGGGGTACGCCGGTGGCGGTCGACGAGGCTGAAGTCATCGTTACCGAGCTGGCGACGAACGTCGTCAAACACGTCGGGGAGGGCACTTCGGCGACGCTGGTGCTGGAGTGGAGGCGTGATCGGCTGCGGCTGGAGGTCCACGACAGGAGTCCTGCCCTTCCGTCTCCCCGAAGCGCAGGTTGCTACGAAGAGTGCGGCCGAGGCCTGCATCTCGTCGCAGGCCTAGCCATGGACTGGGGTGCAGCTCTCACCGCTGCCGGCAAGGCGGTCTGGTGCGAGGTGCCGCTCAGTACGGGGACGGGATGCCGTCGGATCGATCGGGCCGTTGAGGTGCTGGAGAGGTACCAGAGCACCGGGAACGGCGTAGGCCGGCACGGACGGAGCCGGGACACCGGCCTGGAGGAGTCCGCAGTCGAGCTGATCGCCGACCTGCTCCACTGGACGGCCGCGCGCGGGCACGACCCGGACGACATCCTGGACCGGGCTCAAATGCACTACGAAGCCGAGGCGGAGGCGGCCTAGTGGAGCGCCGACCGGGTGGACTTCCTCATCTGCGCCCGCAGAGATGCTGGAGTGCGCCAGGATCCTCCGGGGCGGCTCCTGTGGCACATCCTGTGGCAGTTGGCGCACAGGCAAGCCAGGTCGTCGAGCCGGGTCTCCCGGCTTCCGGAGACGTGCAAGGGAGTGACATGGTGCACTTCGATGTATCCGTCACCGAGTTCACCGTAAGTGTGCGCGAAGTCGAATGCGCATACTTCGCAGTGGAGCGGCCGCCCTCGACGCCGGGCCTGCTCGATCTTCAGCTTGCGCAGCCTCGGGTCTCGCTCCCGAGCGAGGGCCCGGCGAACGAGAAGACGCCCTTCGATGGCTGTGGCGCCCGTCTCATCGACTTCGTCGGGCTGAGGTGGAATGCCGTACAGCTCACCCGAGCCGATTCCCTCCTCGATGGCCTGCGCAGCCTGGAGCATCTCGGCTTCACGGTGAATCAGCGCGTCGATCATCAGCAGCGTCGGTCTGCCGCACCGCGTGCGTGCTCCGCCGTACTGCGGGTGATTCGTCATGAAGTCGGTCGTCTTGCGGCTGACACTGCCCGGAGACCGGAAGCCGGGCAGGGTGAGAGCCTCGGCGCCGTGGATCGGAAGCGAGCGCAGCAGCCCAGACAGCTCTTGCACTTCCGGATCCTCGGTCCTGAGCTCCCTCCAGCCGTTCTTCACGACCAGGGCACCAGCCAGAACAAGCTCGTCTTCGGTCCACGCAGGCGTCCGCATGAGCCATATCGTATGAGTGTTCGGAGTGCCGGAGGGTGCGTTCATGGAAGCGCGGGGCGTGCTGCACACTTGGTGAGGTCTCGTTGTCAGTGGGGTCTGTCACCCTCAGTGATGGTGGATTGCAAGATGTGTCTGCCGCTGCATGGCTGTAAGGAGGGGGCATGACCCGCACCAACGAATTGAAGTACACATCGGTGGAGATCTGTGCCGGGGCCGGAGGGCAGGCTGTGGGTCTGCACAACGCCGGTTTCAAGCACTTGGCGCTCATTGAGATCGACAAGGACGCTTGCCAGACGCTCAGGGATAACACTGAGGGCAACCCGGAATGGGGGGCCTGCAAGGTCATCGAAGCGGACCTGCGGGAGTTTGACCACGCTGACCTCGGCCTGCGGTCCGGGGAGCTCGACCTCCTGGCCGGCGGGGTGCCGTGCCCGCCTTTCTCAGCTGCGGGGAAGCAGCTCGGCCGTGACGACGAGCGTGATCTCTTCCCCACGATGCTCGACCTCATTGATCACCTTGAGCCCAAGGCTGTCATGATCGAGAACGTGCGCGGGCTGCTCGACCCGAAATTCAAGGAGTACCGCGAGGAGATCATCAAGAGCCTGGAGTCCATGGGCTATGAGCCGTGCTACTGGGACATCCTTGAAGCCAAGGACTACGGTGTGCCGCAGCTTCGGCCACGGGCCATCCTCGTCGCGATGAAGCCCCAGTACGCCCGCTACTTCGAGCACCACAAGCCTGTCGAGAACACGCTCGTGACGGTCGGCGCGGCGCTGCACGACTCGATGCGTGAGCGGTACGACGCTGTCGCAGACGACCCCAGGGCGGAAGCGGCCTTCAAGAGGTGGTACGAGAAGGCGCTGGAAGGCGTGGCACCCACGGTCGTCGGTGGCTCGAAGAAGCACGGTGGTGCGGACCTGGGGCCGACGCGGGCCAAGAAGGCGTGGGAGGACCTGGGCGTGTGTGCTCTGGGAGTCGCCAACGAGCCCGAGGTCATGAAGGACCCGGAGCGTGACCTCTTCGCTGCGAAGGGCCCGAAGCTGACGGTCACGCAGGCAGCACTGATCCAGGGCTTCCCGGACAAGTGGAAGTTCGCGGGCCGTAAGACAGCTGCGTACCGGCAGGTGGGCAATGCCTTCCCGCCGCCGGTTGCCCAGGCTGTGGGTAACCAGATCTACGCCGCGTTCGAAGCCGAGGAGAAGGCACGGCTGGCCTGACCTGGCCGCTATCTCTTGGTCGCCCGGAGACGGCTGACGGTTGCCGCGATCTTCAGCGCGCACTCTGCCGCTGGGTCGTGCTCCCAGAATCGGAGCACGGTCCAGCCGGCTGCACGGAGCTGCTCGTCGGTGTCCCGGTCGCGTGCCATGTTGCGGGCGACCTTGTCGGACCAGTAGCCGGGATTCCTCTTCGGCGGCACATAGTGTTCGGGACAGCCGTGCCAGTAGCAGCCGTCGATGAATACGGCAAGCTTCGCGGGACGGAAGACGATATCTGCTGTCCTGCGAAGGCCGGGTAGGGGCTTGGCGGCTACCCGGTAACGCAGGCCCTGGGCATGAAGCAGGCTGCGCACCAGTCGCTCGGGCTTGGTGTCCCGGCTGCGGATCGCTTGCATGTTCCGTCGGCGGGCAGCAGATGAGGCCCACGAGCCCTCGGGCGGTACCCAGGGCTCATCCTCGGCGGGCTGCTTGTTCTGTTCCGGCATCCTGTTTCCTGCTGGATCACTCAGTCCTGAGTGGTTGCCTTCTTCGTCTCGGGCAGAAGGGGCGCCGGCTCTTCCGGGTCGTCTGGCCGCGCCTTGACCCAGTGCCGGCCTTCGAGCAGAACGCTCGGCTGTCCTAGATGATGTTGCTTGGCCTCAACGACACGGATGCTGACGTTCTCACCTTCCTGCGGGACCGGGAGCCCCAGCTGTTCAGCGACAGCCTGATGGTTCGGGTAGTCGCCGCAGATGAGGATTCCCTCCATACGAAGCTTCTCCCGTGCGCCTCCGTTGTACCGCACTCGCTTCATGTAGTCCTTCTGCATCGCAAGGGTACGTATGACGGTGCGGTTGACGCGGCGTCCCTGTACCCGGCGGAAGAGCTCGTTGACCTTCGCCTGGCCCGGACTGCGCTTTGACCCGTCACCAGCGTGCAGGACCGCGCCACGCGTCCCCTTGTCGAGATGCAGCAGAAGATTCTCCTCAAGAGGTGCTTGGTGCCAGAGCCACGTCACCAGAGAGTAGTGCTGCTTGGTCAGCTGAAATTTCCCGTCCCGATTGCCCTTCTTTGTTACGGTTCCACTGGTAGTCAGCTTGATGCGATTCGCCCGCAGCAGCCCCGCGCTCCATTGCCCTAGGTGATCGTCAGCCCACACCACGAGGCAGACCTCGTCCAGGGCCTCTGGCGGGATCATCCAGCCGTAGAGCTTCTGGGAGAACTTGCAGTCGACCTCGATCCCCTCGATCAGGTAGTCGAGGTCCTCTCCGCTGCTGAGGTCGAACTCCCGTAGCAGATTGATCTCGACGAGTGTCCCGGCATGTGTCTTCTCAGTCTTGTGTAGGTCGTTCCAGTCGAACCGGCCGGTGTGCTCACCGTCCAGAAGCTGGTCGATGCTGTCCCGCAGTACCCGTGCGAAGCGCTGACCCTGCGGGTCGAGGCCAAGGAGATGCTGCCGTACGAGCATCAGCTCAGGGTCGCCGAAGACACCTGGTGCTGGGCCGGAGTCGTCGAAGAGCGTCACGGGAACTCCTGAGGGTGAGGGTTATTCAATGGGGGACGTTGGAATTTCGGGCGCCGGTACACGGGAGTCACCTGATCGTGCCAGGCGGTACGCAACCCCGTCATTCAGGAAGGTCGGAGCTGTGCAGCCGGGCTCTGCGGGGTGCACCGAAATGGAAACCCACTCGCCTTGATGTATTACATGTGCCAGTCCTAGCGATTCTGCGATACGCCTGTGGCGCTGCTGGTAGCCGAGGATGAGTATTCCGTCTTTTCGCAAATCGATCCGGGCGTCGCGCACCCGTTTGGAGCTGTCATCCTGGGCTGCTACCGTTTGCACGGTCAGCTTACTGACTAGGACTCCTTGTTTCATGCTAAATAGCTTGTTCACGCGCGGCTGGCCGCCGCCAGGTGTAGAGAATATGGCGGCTACGGATTCCGGATTTTCTCGGTGCCATTCCATCAGCTGGTTCCGAGGATATTCTGACCCCTCTATCAGCCATCGAATCGACTTCCTGCCGGCGGAGTGAAAGCTGCGCTTCCTGTCGCGCGTGGATGCCGGACGGAGCAGGTCGGGATGTGCGCGGACAACTCCAACACTGAACCGGGACGTCAGCTCGGAGGCCTCCATCACCAGTAGTATCTGCCCGACGTTTCTGGGGGCGATCATCCAATCACCCGTTGCGCTGAACTTGGCGTCCACCTCATGCCCGGCGATCAGGTAGTCCAACGTATTTCCATGACCGAAGCCGAACTCTGCCCGCGTGAGTATCTCTACCTTCGCGCCGAGATACGACTTCTCAGTTCCTGAGACGTTGCTGAAATCGAACCGCCTAGTTCTGGGGCCGTCCAGAACCTCATCAAAGGACCGGCGGAACACGCTCGCAAAACGGCGTCGGAGTGAGCCCTTGCCTTTGGTGCTTATCTCTTCTATCACCTCCTCTAGTGCCACATCCTTGACATCTGCGTGAGCCTTCAAAGGCTGACTCTCCTGCACCTACCCCACCCCGTGAAGTGATCAAGCTTTGCGAGAACCAATATTCAGGCCTAAACAGCCGGAATTGTGGCGTCATTCGCATGGCTTGAGTTCTTGGCGCGGAACCGGACCAACCGATGGTCCCCGCTTTCCGCCGAAGTCGGGGGGATCAGGGTGAAAGCCATCACGAGTTTCGACGGATCCGCCACGCCGTTCCGGACGACTGCATGCACGTCACTGTGGCTGTCTCCCTCGACGACCGGATACAGCAGCGCGACGCCTGTCGTGGGACTGACGCGCAAGCCGTCACCAGAGGGCTCCGCAGCCGTCGAAGAGGCTTCATCAATCAGGCGCTGTGCTGCGGTGCGGTGCTCAACGCTGGCGATGCGACCGAAGGAGGCCTTGCCGGTCTGCCGGCTTCGCCGGACGAGAGACAGCGGCAGTGAGCCAAGGATGCTTGCCTCAACACGTGTGTTGGCGGCCAGACGAGGCGAGACGAGGAGCCACTCATCCACCTTGGCCAGCGTGCCGTCCAGCTGGCTGAGGTAGGTCAGATGAGGGGCGAAGTGACCTGGACGCTCCCATTCAAGCTGAGAGAGCACAGAGACGAGCTGGCTGTGGGGGACCGTGCCAGTCAGTGCCTCGAAGGTGCGGGGCAGAGAGCTGGAGTTGTCCGGCGGATTGGTGAAGGAGACCGCTCCGGGCTTCAACGCGCTCAGCAGGGGGAGCCAACGTTCGGTGTTCCGCTTAAGCGCTCCGCTGTTCACTGGGTACGAGGCAGGCTCGATGGGACGACCGGGCGATCGGACCTCGACCAGTTCGGCGTTGAACATCTTGTTGCGAGCCGAGGGCTTGATCCAGGGCAGGTGCTGCGCCACAAGGGGAGGCACCTGCATAGGCGTTACCTGCGGCTTGCCGTCAACGACCACGGCGTACTGCGCCAACTGCTCGCGGAACGTCTCCTCGTCACGGCAAATCGCTTCGTACGCCTCATAAAGGTCGGCGTACTTGTCACGCCCAAACGGCTCCTCCCGCCCTATGTAGAGGCGGACCAGATCCCGGTAGCCCGGCCTGAAACCGAACCAGCGGCCCATCTGCATCAGGGTGTCCGCTTGCTGGGTGGTACGGCGGTAATACGTGACCGTGAGCCCTTCCACCGTGAAACCGCGGGACAGTTTCGTTCCGCCGACCAGGATCTTCCAGACGTGCGGCGTCCGGTCGAAGTCGAGGTCGAGCTGGTCGAAGTAGCGGTCCGAGTCACCGTTCACGACGATGACCGGCTGACCGCCCGAACCGATGCGCTGACGGGCGGTGTGCACGTGGGGGCGCAGTTCTTCGTAAGAGGCAGGATGGGGAAGGTCCGCAGCGCGTGCCTCACTGACCGGTGCGAAATCCGACGCCCACAGCGCGGCGAGCCTCTCATGCCCGGCGGTAGAGCTGTAGCCCGCCTGATGCCACATGGAATTGATGCGCAGAGCCAGCTCGGCGTGATCGTCTTTGCGTACGGACTGATGGACGAGCATCGTGTGGTGCCGGAACGGGTCGTCGGGCACGCCGTGTGCAGCCCGGTACAGCTTCAGCGCGCCAGACAGCAGGAAGGCGTCCATCGCCTCCTGAAGGCGGTCTCCAGTGGACTCGTAGATGTCCCGGATGTGAGCCTTCTCCTGAGAGTTCGCGTAAGTGCGGTCTTCCTGGGGGATCGCGGAGTCCAGGTCATGGAAGTCCTGGGCACCCATGTACCCGGCCGGGCGGGGCAGGGAGATCAGGAAGTCGCTCGGGAAAAGGTCCTCGTCGTCACCGGGGTCAATGAACACGTTGGCGAACGGAGTGGCCGTGTAGCCCACGTACTGCGCGCGCGGGAGGAGCTTCAGGAGCTGCGAGAGGAGACCGTTGATCGCCGTGCGATCTGTGCTGCCTTGCTGCCACTTCTTCGGGTCTAGTGTGTTGACGGAGGCCTGGTCGGATTCGTCGTCGATGATCAGGGCAGGCAGTTCTCCCAGTAGCCCGTGGATTTGCTTGAGATCCTTCACAAGCTTCGTCAGCACTGATTTGTTCTTTTTCACCACGAGGACGCGTGCTGCCGCATGGTGGAGGTTCATCGGATCATGCAGCGGGCGGGCGGGCTCCCGCTTCTCGAACTCGAGCGCGCGGATGCCCTGCGCCAGGCTCTTGTAGTCGTTGTCGAGGGTCGTCAGGCGCTCGATGTCGAAGGCTCCGAGTGCGGACGGGCGGCCACCGTGCTGGACGAATACGGGCCAGTCCTCGTCATCGCCCACGTAGTCCACGCCTACCAGGGAGTCCAAGTCCGTGATGTCGGCGCCGCGCAGGATGTTCTCCTGCCCTATGAGTTCCATGTCGAGACGGCGTTGAGTCTGGCGTCGTAGCAGATTGAGGGTGCCGCCCAGCACGATGACGAGGCGATAGCCGGCGTCGATGGCCTTGGCGGCGACGCCCGTGAAGTTCGCCGTCTTACCCGACTGTACGTAGCCAACGACCAGGCCCTTCGCCTGGCGGGCTGCCGACTGCTCCGGGTCAGTGAGACGCTCGACGACGGCTCGGCTCGCCTCGTCCAGGCTGGCGATCGCAGCGTCCGACCAGCCCTTCGCGCGCAGCTTGTTCTCGTAGGCGGTCCAGTAGAAGGAGCGGACTGCCGCACGCTCGGGTGTGTACCAGGGGGCGAAGTCGCGCGTGATCACCGTGGGCCCTGGAACCTTGGCCACAGGCACCACATCGTCGAGAGCTTTGCGCACGTCACTGCCGAACCGGAGACGGTCGTACACGATCGCACGGCGTGCGTCAGAGCGCGCAGGCGTGTCCTGAGCCCAGCGCGCACTCTGGGCAAAGTCCCAGGCGGTGAGGTGACGGCGCCACAAGGCGATGAGCGCTTCATCACCGCTCATGAGGCACGCGTGGAACAACTCCTCGCTCAGATCGGCATCGGGGAAGTCGTCAGCCGCTGCAACCGCTGCCCACTGTGCGAAGTTGCCAGGGCCGGTTCGCATGCCGGCCAACGCGGAGGTGTGGATTTCAAGCAGCACGGCGGCTGGGGTGTGGCTCATGTGAAGTCCTCAGTCACGGGTCAGAGAGGTCCGAAAGCTGCGCGGCTGCGTCAGGAGACTGCCTGCGCACGCCGTGTGCGCTGTGCGTCTACCGATGCCAGGAGGATGGTGTTCCAGTAGTCCATCCGGTCTTGGCGCCCGCGCTCCCAGCGCCCAAGCCCGAAGCAGTCCTCAAGAAGCAGGTACAGCAGAGTCTTGGTCACCGGTGCGTCGTTGGCGCCGCCACGCCTGCCGTCGTTGAAGTCCTCGCGATAGGCCTTGTTGAGGACGACGGTGTTGCGTTCCCGGTCCAGGCGGAAGAACTGGTTGGGAGGCAGCGGACCCCAGATGAAACTGATCGGCTCTTCGCCGGGCTTCTCGGGCAGTTCTTCCTTGATGACACGCTTGATCTTCGGGTCCAGGCCCTTGCCGGGCGGTGTGACGGGCCTGCGGACGATTTCGGTGCGCCGGGATCCGTCCCGGTAAGCGGCCTCGGCGTCAGCCAGGTACGTGTGGAAGATACGTCCGGCAGAGTCCGCCGCCTTTTCCACGCCGAGCGTGAAGGCTGGGGTCACTGTGACGTTCTCCTTTTTCACGTCCAGACTCAGAACGCTGTTCTCGCCCGGCGGGAGATCGACTGCGACCCGCGCCAGCACGAGGTGGCTCTCGGCGTTACGCAGGCCGTTCCAACCTCCTGCCTGCACCAGGCGGTCGTTGCGGTAGAAGTAGAACCCCTGCCGTGCAGTGAGCGAGCCGATCTGCCGGAAACCGGCCTGCTTGGACTTCGCGGGCCAGACGTGTGCAGTCAGCCGTACATCGCCCAAGCCTTCCACTGGCGCCGTGAACTCCCGGGGATACCCCGGCTTCCCCGGGAGCTTGTAACCAAAGGGGTCAAGTGCCTCTACGGCGATGTGGTCAACTTCTTCGCCGAGACCGCGCTGCCCGCTGCTTACGTCCCACACTGCGATGTCGAGATGCAGACCGCGTTGCAGGTAACGGTGAAGGTAGAGACCAAGATGGGTCTCCAGACGGGCTATCGCCTTCGACAAGAACTGGTCGCTCTGCCCGCGGCCGACGGTCTCGAAGGCACGTACCCCGTCCCATCGCACGATCGTGCCCTGCCACTCGATGATCCCGTCGTAACGGTCTACGAGGTCCTGGGCGTAGCGTGGATCGACGGTGTCGCAGCGGAAGCTGTCTTCGATGCCTTCTGCGGTGACGCGCCGTCCCGCAGCGCGGGTTTGCCTGGTGCGACTTACCACGGTGAGCGAGGAGGCATGAGACAGGGAAGCCGCCTTCAGGCCCGTGCCGTACATCCCCAGGGCTCTCTCACCGTAGTCGCGGCGGTGGCCCACGGTCATCGCCGCATTGAGGCCTGCCTCGTCCATGCCCTTGCCGTTGTCGATGACGAGCAGCGTGAGGATCCGGCTCGCGTCGCGAAGGAAGTGCACCACTACCTGGTCGGCACCAGCATCGATGGAGTTGTCTATGAGGTCCGCCACGGCAACCTCGAAGCCGTAACCCTGGTTGGTCAGAGCCCTTCCGTATCCGGCGTCTGGCGGCAGGTGCGTGCTGCCGGTGGTCGGGACGTCGTACTGCCAGTCAGCACCGGACTCGTAGGCCATGCTTCCTCAAATGCGCAGGTCAAGGCGAGCCGCGTACATAGCGGCCCCATACAACGGTCGTGGTGTGACGGTACTGCAAAGGTTGGACATACGGGGAGTTGAATGCTGAAGTTGGGCGGTAAGTCCCTATTCGCCGACGTCAGTTCGGCTCGCCGGCACCCTTCAATCCCACCGCTGCCCTCACGTACTGGTGTAGTGCAGGCTGGTCCTCGTGCTTCCGCCATGGAGGAGCGAGCGGCGGCCCGGAGGGGCAGCACCCTGTCAGTAGGACGTTGGGTGGACCGCTCTCCGGGCCGATAAAGAATCAGGCGCCGTGGCAGGCGTCATAGGCCTGGCCCAAGCCGCACCAGCACTCCGCCCCCCGCTGCGGCGGCCAGGCCACCGCCCGCCCCCGGGCCGCCAGCGTGGTCGCGTACTGCGGGAGCAGTGCGGCCTCTGCCGGTGACAGGCCCTCCGACGCCGCGAACGCCTCGTACGACGGGACCGTGCCCGTGACGATGCCCAGGTTGGCCGTGCCCGACGAGGACAGTTCGCGGAGCGAGGACTCTATGGTCGACAGGTGGGTCTCGTGGGACGGGTACTCCGTGGAGAGGGTGGGGTACGCCGAGAGGAGCTCGGCGAGTTCCGGAGCCGGCCAGTGGAGGACCGCCACCGGGAACGGGCGGGAGAGGGCCTCCCGGTAGGCGCCCAGTTCGGCCTGGAGGCGGTTGATCTCCGCCTGGAGTTCCGCCGGGTTGTCCGAGCCGAGGGACCACACGCGCTTCGGGTCGTGGAGTTCGTCCAGCGACACCGGGGAGGTGTGGAGGCTGTCGGCCAGGGTGTCCCACGCGTCGTGCGGCAGGCCCAGCATGCGGCGGACCCGGTGGCGGCCGTAGAGGAGGGGGTGTGTGGCGGGGGCCGGGTCCGTGTCCTCCCCGGCCGGCAGGAGCAGGGTCGCCGCCTCCGTGAGGGTCTCCGCCGCCGTCTCCAGCTCGTCGTGCGACTCCAGGGACTCCGCGATGATCACCCAGGGGGCCGGGTCCCGGGGGGCGGACGTGCGCAGGCCCTCGATGATCGCCCTCGCCTCCGCCTCGTGGCCGTACTCCCAGAGGTTGGAGGCCTTGAGGGCGCGGATCAGGGCGGGGTTCTCCAGGCCGTCCGAAGCGGACAGTAGGCGGTCGTAGAGCGCGGTGGCCGCGGGGCGGGCGCCGGACAGTTCGAGGTGGGCTGCCGCCCTCAGCAGCAGGGCCTCGGCGTCCTCGGGGTACAGTCCGGCGGTCCGCTCCAGGCGTGCCGCCTCGGCGGTGTGGTCGACGTTCTCGGCAGGCGTGTCGGGGCGCATGGGGGACACCGTACTGCCGAGCTGGGACGGAAGGGGGTAAGTGCTGGTCAGATACCTCACGGCGCTATGAGTCAAGCTGCGGCGGCAAGCGGGGTGGGGAATCCGGTCGGTTCGTCGAACAGAAAGCCCGGCCGTGCTCTGGATCCCACGCCGCTCTGGCCAGTTGAAGGCCTTGCGCCTACCCTGCGGGCGGCTCCCGTCAGGGCCCGGGGAGGTGGGTGCGGATGCCGGCATGGTCGGGCGTGCGGGTCGTACGGCACAGCGATCGGCGAAGGCGTGCGCGGCGACGGCGGGTGCTGTGGGGCGGGGCCGAGGCGCTCGTCACCGTCGGGGTGCTGCTGGTGCTGCTGGTCGTGCACCAGCTGTGGTGGACCAACCGGGAGGCCCGGCGCGGCGCCGAGCGCCAGGTCGAGGCGCTGGAGCGGGAGTGGGGTCCCAAGGGGCAGGAGGGATACGGCACCGGTGGCGCGGACCCGGCGTCGAGCGCCTCCGGCTCGCCCACGGCTCTCGCGGCGGCCCCGGGCGCGGGCGGGTCCCGTGCGCCGCAGCGGTCGCACACGCCCGCCGTCCTCCCCCGGCGCTCCCAGGCGTACGCCGTCCTCGTCATCCCCCGGCTGGGGCTGCGCGTCCCCGTCGCCGAGGGCGTGAGCAAGACCGACGTCCTCAACAAGGGGTACGTCGGCCATTACCCGGGCACCCAACAGCCGGGCCAGGCGGGCAACTTCGCGCTCGCCGGGCACCGGAACACGCACGGCGAGCCGTTCCGGTACCTGCCCCGGCTGCGGCGCGGGGACGCCGTCGAGGTGGAGACGCGGACGGCGACGTACGCGTACGACGTCGACCGGATCCTGCCGCAGACGTCGGCGACGGACTCGGGGGTCGTCCGGCCCGTGCCGCGCTCCCTCGTGCGGCCGTCGTACGGGTACGACACGCCCGGCTACTACATCACGCTGACCACCTGCACGCCCGAGTTCACGTCCCGGTACCGGATGGCGGTCTGGGGCAGGCTCGTGTCCATGCGGCCCCGCTAGGTGTATTGATCACGAGCGTCGTCACGCCCGTTCCCGCAGCACCGCCACGCTCACCGCCCCCGCGACCGCCAGTCCCGCCGACACCAGCAGGGCGGTGTTCGCGCCGTGGGTCAGGCTGTGGGACGAGGTGGCGAGGGCGATGGTCAGGGCCACGCCGGCGCAGGAGCCGATGTAGCGGAGGGTCTGCTGGGCGCCGGAGCCCATCGCGGCGCGCTCGCGCGGGACCGACTCGACGGCCAGTGACGGGAGCGAGCCGTTGAGCAGGCCGCTGCCGATTCCGCTGATGACCAGGCCGGGCAGCAGACGGGTCCAGGACCCGGAGGCGAGGGCGCCGAGCATGGTCAGGACGGCGACGGCGTGCAGCGTGAAGCCGACGGCCAGTTGCGTGCGCGGGGCGATGCGGCCGGCCAGGTGCTTGACCTGGAGGGCCACGGTGAAGCTCAGCCCGGACCAGACCAGCAGCAGCCAGGCCGTGTCCATGGCGGACAGCCGGAGCGTCTGCTGGAACAGGGCCGGCAGGAAGCTGAACGGGCCGATCACCCCGAGGCCGGTGAAGAGGCCGCCGGCGGCCGAGGCCAGGAAGCGGGTGTGACGCAGCAGGCCGAGCTCGATCATGGGGGTGGCCGTGCGGTGTTCCACCGCGGCGAAGAGCGCGATCAGGAGGACTGGCGGCGGCGAGGAGGAGGCCGACCGATGCGCGCAGCCAGCCGTCGCGGCCCAGGGTGAGGGCGGCCACCAGGGCGACCAGGGCCAGGCCGAAGGTGAGGGCGCCGAGGACGTCCGGCCGGCCGCCGCGCGGGGCGCGGGACTCGCTGAGCGTCCGGGTGCCGAGGGCGGCGACGACCAGGGCGGCGGCGCCCAGGATGCCGTACGCGACGCGCCAGGTCGGCAGGGCGCCGGCGACCAGCGGGCCGATGGCGATGCCGCCGCTGACGAAGGCGCCCCACACGCCGGTGGCGTGCAGCCGGGCGCGCGGTGCGGGGAAGGCCGCCACCAGCAGGCCGAGGCTGCTCGCGAGGATCGCCGCGCTCGCCGCTCCCTGGGCGACGCGGGCGAGGGTGAACTGCCAGGTCGACGTCGTGAAGGCGCCGAGGGCGGTGGTGAGGCCGAGGGCCAGCGTGCCGGCGAGGAAGATGCGGCGGCGGCCGTAGTCGTCGGCGAGGCTGCCGGCCACCAGGAGCAGGGCGGCGAGGCCGAGCGGGGTGCCGTTCAGCAGCCAGGCCTGGGCGGAGAGCGGGGTGTGCAGGTCGGCCGCCGTGTGCGGGAGCGTGACCATCGGGGCCGTGTACGTCATCAGCGCCACGGCGGTGGCCGCGCTGGTCAGGGCGAGGGTGGCCCGGGGGCGCGCGGCGTCCCGGGTGGTCGCGCCGCGTGCGGCGATTGCGGTCGGGGTGGTGACGGAGTCGAGCCCGGTCATGGCGTGGTCCCGTCCTTCCGGGGCTGAGGCGACACGAGTGACGTGAGGCGGAGGGGGCGACTTACGGTTCGCTCATTGAACCGACCTGGCTCCCTCACCGTAACACCTAAGGTTCGGTCATTGAACCGAACTGTCGGAAAGTGGCTACAGTGGACGGCATGGCACTGGGCAAGGACTACGCGACACAGGAGTGCTCGATCGCCCGCGCACTCGAGATCGTCGGCGAGCGCTGGACGCTGCTCGTCGTGCGGGACGCGCTGTACGGCGTGCGCCGCTACAACGACTTCCTGGTCCACCTCGGCATCCCGCGCGCGGTCCTGGCCGCCCGGCTGCAGACCCTGACCGCCGAGGGCATCCTCGAAAAGCGCCGCTACCAGCAGTCGCCGCCGCGCGACGAGTACGTCCTCACCGAGCGCGGCCGCGCCCTGTGGCCCACCCTGCGCGCCCTCGGCCTGTGGGGGCGCGAGCACTTCAGCGAGACGCAGTTGCGGTACTTCCGGCACGTGGCGTGCGGTACGGAGCTCGGGCCTTACGGCGAGTGCCGGGCGTGCGGGATCGTCGTACCGCTGGAGGACGTGGTCATGGAGCCCGGCCAGGGCCTCGACCCGGACCCGGCGGACCCGGTCAGCCGGGCGCTGCTCAAGCCCAGGCGACTGCTGGAGCCGCTGGAGACGGAACCGGCCTGACCGGCCGGGCGGCCGGCGTCGCGGTACGCCTGTTCCCGCCGGTCGGGTATAAAGGGCAGGTCGACATGGGCGGTTGTGACCGTGGGGAGGGGAGCCGAGTGATCCGCAGTCTCGCGCGGTCGCGTGCGCTCGCCCCGCTGCTGCTCCTGCTGCTGCCGGTCATGCTGCTCGACACCGGCAACCTCTCCGCGACCGTGGCGCTCGCCGCGACCACGGCGGCCGGGGCGGCGTTCGCCGCCTGTGCGCTGATCGCCGCCCGCTCGGCGCCCGCCGTCCCGCCCACCCGGGTGCGCACGGCCATCCGCGACCGGGCCCGGCGCACGGCCTTCCTGCCGCAGCGCGATCCCGACGCGCCCGGACGGCGCCGGCCCCGGGCACCCGGACACGCCCTTCCGGCGACCGCCGCGTAGGGCACGTCTCTCCTTTCGTACGCGTGACCCCGCGCGGGTCGTCATGCCGTTCCGACCGCTTCCGGTCCGACCTTTTCCGGCACGACGAGACCCCCGGAGGGCTCACCCATGTCCGTCTTCTCCGTCTTCGCCCGCCTGGTCGAGCACCTCGCCGACCTGCTCCAGCCGCTCTTCCACGCCTCCGCGGCCGCCGCCGCCATCGTCCTGTTCACCGCGCTCGTACGACTCCTCGTCCACCCCCTGTCCCGCGCCGCCGCCCGCGGCCAGCGCGCCCGCGCCGCACTCCAGCCGAAGATCGCCGAGTTGCGCGCGAAGCACGCCGAGGATCCGCAGCGGCTGCAGAAGGCGGTGCTCGAACTGCACGCCGAGGAACGGGTCTCGCCGCTCTCCGGCTGTCTGCCCAGCCTGCTCCAGCTGCCCGCCTTCTTCCTCCTCTACCACCTCTTCTCCAGCTCCACGATCGGCGGCGAGGCCAACGGGCTGCTCGGCCACCGGCTGTTCGCGGCGCCGCTCGGCGGGAAGTGGGCCGACGCGCTCGGCGGGGGCGGGGTGTTCGGCGGGGCCGGACTGGTGTACCTGGGCCTCTTCGTGATCGTCGCGGCCGTCGCCGCCTTCAACTACCGGCGCACCAAGCGGACGATGGCCGACAACCCGGTCGCCGTGAGCGCCGCGGGCGGGGAGCAGGTGCCGGGGCTCGGCGCGATCAACAAGGTCATGCCGTTCATGTCCTTCTTCACGCTCGTCACCGTGGCGGTCGTACCGCTCGCCGCCGCGCTGTACGTCGTCACCAGCACGGCATGGACCGCCGTGGAGCGGGCCGCGCTGTACCGGTAGCCGGGTGCGGTTACGGTCCAGTACGTGAACAGGGTCTTGCGGAGTGGACGCGGGGATTGGAGGATCGGCCAGTCCTCCGATGGCTGCACCCATCGGCCGGGCGCCCGCGACCGAGGGAGATGTGACCATGAAGCTGCTGCGAGTCGGTACGGCGGGGGCGGAGCGGCCCGCGCTGCTGGATGCCGGGGGAACACTCAGGGACCTGTCGGGGACCGTCGAGGACATCGACGGCGCGTTGCTCGCCGACGAGAGCGCGCTCGGCCGGGTACGGGCGGCGGCCGAGGCCGGCGAGCTGCCCGCGCTGGACGCGACGGGACTCCGGATCGGGCCGCCGCTCGGCCGCATCGGCAAGATCGTGTGCATCGGGCTCAACTACCACGACCACGCCCGCGAGACCGGCGCCGAGCCGCCCGCCGAGCCGGTGGTCTTCTTCAAGGCGCCGGACACGGTGGTCGGCCCGAACGACACCGTCCTCGTCCCGAGGGGATCGGCCAAGACCGACTGGGAGGTGGAGCTGGCGGTCGTCATCGGGCGTACGGCCCGCTACCTCGGGTCGGCCGAGGAGGGGCTCGCGCACGTCGCCGGGTACGCGGTGGCCCACGACGTGTCCGAGCGGGAGTTCCAGATCGAGCGCGGCGGCACCTGGGACAAGGGCAAGAACTGCGAGACGTTCAATCCGCTGGGGCCGTGGCTGGTGACGGCCGACGAGGTCGCCGACCCGCAGAGCCTGTCGCTGAAGCTGTGGGTCAACGGGGAGTTGAAGCAGGACGGTACGACGGCCGAGCAGATCTTTCCCGTGGGGGAGGTCGTGCGGTACGTCAGCCAGTTCATGACGCTGTACCCCGGGGACGTCATCAACACCGGGACACCGGCGGGGGTCGCCCTGGGGCAGCCCGAGCCCAAGCCGTACCTGAGGGCAGGGGACGTCGTCGAGCTGGAGATCTCCGGGCTCGGGCGTCAGCGCCAGGAACTCAAGGACGCGTAGCCGCTCCGCCGGGGCGCCGCGGATCCGCGGTCGTACGGCGACTGCGGGTCCGTCGTGGCCGGCCGCGCAGTTCCCCGCGCCCCTCGGAGCCGGACCGGTCAGCCCAGTAGAGAAGCCAGCCTGCGCCACTCCTCCCTCGGGAGCGTGTCCCTCTCGGCGTCGGTGATCACCTGGAGGGCCACGTGGTCCGCGCCGGCCTGCTGGAAGGCGCCGATCCGCTCCCGGACGCGGTCCTCGTCGCCCCAGGCGAAGACCGCGTCGACGAGGCGGTCGCTGCCGCCGTCGGCCAGGTCCTCCTCGGTGAAGCCGTGCCGCAGGAAGTTGTTGGTGTAGTTCGGCAGGGCGAGGTACATGGCGAGGGTGTCGCGGGCGAGGGAGCGGGCTCGGCCCGGGTCGGTCTCCAGGACCACCTTCAGCTCCGGGGCCAGCAGCGGGGCGTCGCCCAGGATCTCGCGGGCCAGGGCGGTGTGCTCGGGGGTGACCAGGTACGGCACCGCGCCCGCCGCCCGGTCACGGGCCAGCTCCAGGGTCTTCGGGCCGAGGGCGGCCAGCACCCGGCGGTCCGCGGGCACCCCGGCCGTGTCCAGGGCGTCGAGGTAGGCGACCAGGGCCGAGTACGGGCGGCGGTACTGGTCGGCGAGCTTGGCGTGGCTCACGCCGAGGCCGAGCACGAAGCGGCCGGGATGGGCGGCGTCCACCCCGGCGAACGCGGCCGCGCTCGCCTCGGCGTCGTACTGCCAGATGCTCTGGATGCTGGTGCCGACGACGAGGGTGCCGGTGGCCTCCAGGAGCGGTACGGCGTGCCGGGCGGCGCTGCTGCCGCCCAGCCATACGGCGCCGAAGCCGAGTTCCTCCAACTCGGCCGCCGCCTCGCCCAGTTCACCGCGCCGGGCGGGGTCCTCCGCGCGCAGGCCGACGTTCCAGACGCCGTACCGGCCGATCCTGTCCTTCAAGGCGCTCAGGGTGCTCATGGGGTGCGATCCCTCCGGGCGGGCTGTGATCATGACGTCTACCGTCATGTCCAACCGGAGGGGTCCCTCACGTAATCCCCGTGGGCGTCACACCTTCAGGAACTGTTCCAGTGCCGCCACGACGAACCTGTGGTCCTCGAGCTGGGGCAGGCCGGAGACGGTGACCGCGCCGATGACGCCCACGTTCTCGACGTGGATGGGGAACGAGCCGCCGTGTGCCGCGTAGGTGCCGGGGTCCAGGCGGGAGGAGTCCTCGAACGTCGTGCCCTTGGCGCGGAAACGGGCGCCGACCAGGTAGGAGGCGGAGCCGTAGCGCTCCACCACGCGGCGCTTGCGGGCGATCCAGGCGTCGTTGTCCGGGGTGGACCCGGGCAGGGCCGCGTGGAAGAGCTGCTGGCCGGCGCGGTGGATGTCGATGGCGACCGGGGCCTGGCGCTCCCGGGCCAGCCCGACCAGGAGCGAGCCGAGGGCCCAGGCGTCGTCGTGGGTGAACCGCCGGAAGACCAGGCGGCGTTCCTGCGCCTCCAGCTCCTCCACGGACGGGGTGAGCTCAGGGGTGATCCGGGACATCAGAGGGTCACCGTCACCTTGTCCCGGGCGGACCTGCGGGCCGCTTCCAGTACGTCGAGGGCGGCGGCCGCCTCCAGGGCGGTCACCGGGTTGGGTCCGGCGCCGGTCAGGGCGTCGGCGACGGCCGCGTAGTAGGCGGGGTAGTCGCCGGGGAGCGTCGGTACGGGGGTGCCGCCGCCGGTCAGCGGGGACTCTCCGGAGCCGACGCGGCCCCACAGCGCCTCGGGTTCGGCGCCCCACCGGGGGCCGGGGCGCAGGCCCTCGCGCAGGGCGGCCTCCTGCGGGTCGAGACCGTACTTCACATAGCCCGCCTGCGAGCCCAGCACCCGGAAGCGGGGGCCGAGCTGGGCGGCCGTCGCGGAGACGTAGAGGTGGGAGCGGACGCCGTTCGCGTGCGTGAGCGCGATGAAGGTGTCGTCGTCGGTCTCGGCACCGGGGCGGCGGACGACCGACTCGGCGTACACCTCGGTGGCCGGGCCGAAGAGGACCAGGGCCTGGTCGACGACATGGCTGCCGAGGTCGTAGAGCAGACCTCCGATCTCTGCCGGGTCGCCGGACTCGCGCCAGCCGCCCTTGGGCTGGGGGCGCCAGCGCTCGAAGCGGGACTCGAAGCGCCAGGCGTCGCCGAGTGCGCCGTCGGCCAGCAGCTTGCGCAGGGTCAGGAAGTCGTTGTCCCAGCGGCGGTTCTGGAAGACGGACAGGAGCAGGCCGCGCTCCTCGGCGAGGGCGGCGAGGTCGCGGGCCTCGGCCGCCGTGCCGGCGACCGGCTTGTCGACGACGACCGGAAGGCCCGCCTTGAGGGCGGCCGAGGCGAGCGGGACGTGCGTCTTGTTCGGGGAGGCGATGACGACCAGGTCCAGCCGGTCCGCGCGGTCGAGGAGCTCCTCGGGGGTGGCGGCGAGCGTCACGTCGGGGAACTCGGCGCGCGCCTGCTGTTGCCGCTCCGGGTGGGAGGTGACCACGGTGTCCAGGGCGAGGCCCTCGGTGGCGGCGATCAGCGGGGCGTGGAAGACGGAGCCGGCGAGGCCGTAGCCGATCAGGCCGACGCGGAGGGGGGCAGCGGTCTTGCGTCCTGTCATGGAACCCACTTTCGCAACGCTGTTGCCAAAGTGCAAGTGGTGGGGAGAATGGGTGGCGTGAACAGGACGGGAACGGGGATGCGGCCGGGGCCGGGGAGCGGCGGGCCGGCGGGCGCGAACCTGGGCGCGGTGCGCTCGCACAACACCGCGCTGGTGCTGGGGCTGCTGCGGGACGCCGGGGCGCAGGGCATCAGCCGGCTCGAACTGGCCGAGCGGACCGGGCTGACCCCGCAGGCCGTCAGCAAGATCACCGCACGGCTGCGGGAGGAGGGGCTCGCGGCGGAGGCCGGACGGCGCGCGTCGACCGGGGGCAAGCCGCGGACCGTACTGCGGCTGGTGCCGGACGCGGGGCATGCGGTCGGGGTGCACCTCGACCGGGACGAGCTGCGGGTGGTGCTGGTCGATCTGGACGGGGCCGTGGTCGGGGAACGGCGGACGGAACTGGATCTGGGCGCCGGGGCACAGGCCGTGCTCGCCGTGGTCGCGGGGGCGGTCCAGGGGCTGGTCGCGGACCGCCTGGGCCTCGGGGGCGAGGGGCTCGCCCGGGTCGGGACGCTGCTCGGGGTGGGGGTGGCGCTGCCGGGGCCGCTCGATCACGCGCGGGGCGTGCTGCACCGGGTCACCGGGTTTCCCGAGTGGGACGGGTTCCCGCTGCGCGACGCGCTGGTCGAGCGGCTGGGGGTGCCGGTGGTGGTGGACAAGGACACCAACGCGGCGGCGCTCGGGCTGGCGGTGGCGGGCGAGGGCGGATCCTTCGCGTATCTGCACCTCGGTACGGGGCTCGGCGCCGGGCTGGTGATCGGTGGGCACGTGCACCGGGGGGCGCGGACCGGGGCGGGGGAGTTCGGGCACCAGGTGGTCCAGCTGGACGGGCCGCTGTGCGAGTGCGGGAACCGGGGGTGCGTGGAGGTGCTGTGCCTGACGGCCGTGGGGCGGGGGCAGCACGCGGAGGCGGCGCGGGTGCTGGGGGTGGGGGCGGCGAATCTGGTCGGGCTGCTGGACATCGACGTGGTGCTGCTGGGCGGGCGGACGGTCGCCGGGGCGCCCGAGGTGTTCGTGCGGGGCGTCGGCGAGGTGCTCGGGGCGCGGGCCCGGCGCGAGGGGGTGCTCGGGGGGACGGTGCCCGTGGGCCTGGCACCGGGCGGGGAACTGGTGGTCGCGGAGGGGGCGGCACAACTGCTGCTGGCGCCGTTGTTCGGGCGGGAGGCGTAGGGGGCGGGGCGCCGGTGGAGCTCGCCTTCCGGACCGGTGCCGGTCCGTCCGTTCCGGTGATGGCCGTGCGGCTCGCGAGCGACCGGTCACGGCCGCGGGTACGACTCTTCACGGGCGACCGTTCGGAGCCGTGAGGAGAGCAGCGGTGTACGCAGCCGTCAGGAAGTACGAAGGCGTGACCGATCCGGCCGAGGCCGGACGCCTGGTGAACGAGGGATTCGTACCGCTCGTCCGGGACATTCCCGGTCTCGTGGCCTACTACTGGGTCGACGCCGGCAACGGGGTCATGGTCTCCACCAGCATCTTCGAGGACGAGACCGGCGCCTCGGAATCGATCAGACGGGCGGCGGTCTTCGTACGGGACAACCTGGCGCCGCTGCTCCCCAACCCGCCCCAGGTCATGTCCGGCCAGGTCGTGGCGTCCACCTGATCATGCGACCGCGCGCGCCCCTGTCCCTCTGCCTCGCCGCGGCCGCCGTCTGCCTGCCCGTCACCGGGGCGTCCGCGGCGGCCGGCGCCGCCCCCTGTGCCGGCGCCGACGCGCGGGCCTTCCCGCTGACCACCCGGATCCGCGGCGGCCCGAGCTCCTACGAGGCGGGCGGCGGTTACGGCACCTGGTACATCGACCTCACCAACACCACCGGCCGGACCTGCACCGACATCCACCCGGTGATCGTCCTCGTCGACGACAGGCGCGCGCTGAAGCCGGACCAGCCCCAGCTGGACTTCTACGACGGCCCCAAGGCGCGGCCGGTGCGGTTCGAGGGCACCGACGAGCAGGAACTGGTCGGCGTGCTCGACGGCGCCGGGTTCGGCGGGTTCGCCGTACCGCCCGGCCGGACCGTCAGCGTCAAGGTCAGGCTCGCGCTGCCCTCCGACACCGCGACCGACCGGGTCACCGCCAACGCCGCCGTCGTGCAGCGCCGGGGCGACGACGGAGACTGGGTCGGGGAGTCCAACGCGTACCGGTTCGCGATCGGCCGGGACGGCGAGGCGCCGCTGCCGGATCCGGACGGCACCGGGGGCAGCGCCGAGCCGAGCCCGCCCGGCAGGGCGACCGCCGACTCCCCCTCCGACGACTCCTCCCTGCCGTTCGCCGCGGAGCTGGCCGAGACGGGACCCGGGCTCGCGCACGTGCTGCTCGCGGCCGCGGCCGTGCTCCTCGGTGTCGCCGGCGGCGTGCTGCTGCGGGCCCGTCGACGCCGCTGAGCCGGGGGCCGCAAGCGCCACACCCGCCCCGTCTGCGACGATCCTCACGTGGACTACCCGAACGACCAGGCACCCGGCGCCCCCGTCCGGTCCGGCATCCCCGAGCACGGACGCATACCCAAGTACTACGCGGTGAAGGCTCGGATCGCCGCGCTGCTGGAGGAACTCGGGCAGGACAGCGTCATTCCCACCGAGCGGGACCTCGCCGAGCGGTACGACGTGGCCCGCGAGACCGTGCGGCAGGCCGTACGGGAACTGGTGCTGGAGGGGCGGCTGAGGCGGAAGGGGCGCGGCACGGTCGTCGCCGGGCCCAAGCTGGCCCAGCCGCTGTCCCTGGCCAGCTACACCGAGGGCGTGCGGCGGCAGGGCCGTACCCCCGGTCGTACGCTCGTCACCCTCGACCGCTTCCCCTGCCCGGACGCCCTCGCCGCCGAGACCGGACTCACCCGGGGCGAACCGGTCTGGCACCTGGAGCGGGTGCTGCTCGCCGACGAGGAGCGGGTCGGCCTGGAGAGCACCTACGTCGCCGTCGGTCGGCTGCCACGCCTGGACTCCGACTTCGACCCCGACTCCTCCTTCTATGGCTACCTCGCCGCCCAGGGCATCTCCTTCGGCGACGCCGACGAACGGATCGAGACCGTGCTGGCCACGCCCCGCGAAGCCCTGCTCATCGGCACCCCGCCCGCCCTGCCCATGCTGCTCATCCACCGCGTCTCCCGGGACACGGACGGCGGGCCGCTGGAGCGGGTGCGGTCGCTGTACCGGGGGGACCGGTTCTCGTTCTCCACGCATCTCAAGGGCTGAAAAAAGCCGATATCGACCCCCAGTCGTACATCACGAAAAGATAACGGGTCTAGCCCAAAGGTGACGGGGTCCTGCACGCTCTCGTTGTCAGCCGGATGTCTCCGGTTCCCCGAGCGCGAGGAGCGTCGCCGTCGTGAAAGTGACAGTCGTCGGAGCGGGCGTGGTGGGCACCATGCACGCCTGGCATGCGGTGCGGCGCGGCCACCAGGTCGTCCAGATCGAGCGCGAGGCCGAGGCGCGCGGCGCCTCGCTGCGCAACTTCGGGCAGATCTGGGTCAGCGGCCGCGCCGGAGGGGAGGAGCTGGAGACCGCGCTGCGGGCGCGGGAGCTGTGGGAGGGCATCGGCGCACGGGTGCCGGGGCTGGGCTTCCGGGCGAACGGGTCCCTGACACCCCTCCGGGGACCCCTGGAACTCGCCGTCGCCGAGGCCGCCGTGGCCCGCGCGGACGCCGCCGCCCGCGGCTACAAGCTCCTCCTCCCGAGCGAGGCCCGCGCGCTCAACCCCGCCCTGCGGGGCGACTTCGCCGCCGCCCTGTACTGCGAGCGGGACGCGGCCGTCGAGCCGCGCACCGCCCAACTCGCCCTGCGAGCCGAGCTGTTGAACTCCCCGAACTACACCTTCCTGCCGGGCCGTGAGGTGCGCGAGGTGTCCGGCGCCGGTACCGTCCGGGACGACCACGGGGACGTGCACCGGGCCGACGTGGTCGTGCTGTGCACCGGCGCCTGGCTCGGCGGACTGGTCCGCGAACTCGCCGGACCCGGGCTGCCCGTGCGCCGGGTCCGGCTGCAGATGATGCAGACCGACCCGCTGGGCGAGCCGTTGCCCACCTCCGTCGCCGACGCCGACAGCTTCCGCTACTACCCGGCCTACGCCTCCCCGGCGCTGGACGAGCTCAACGCCCGGCAGCCGCAGCCGGAGACCGCGGCCACGCACAGGATGCAGCTGCTCATGGTGCAGCGCGCCGACGGCGGCCTGACCATCGGCGACACCCACGAGTACGAACACCCCTTCGCCTTCGACACCGTCGAGGAGCCGTACGAGCACCTGACCGGCGTGGTCGAGTCCCTGCTCGGCCGGCCGCTGCCGCGCATCCGCCGCCGCTGGGCGGGCGTCTACGCGCAGTGCACCGAACCCGGCCGGGTGGTGCACCGGCAGCAGGTGCGCGAGGGGGTGTGGCTGGTCACCGGGCCCGGCGGGCGCGGCATGACCTGCGCCCCCGCGACAGCCGAGACCACCGCGAACGAACTGGGCTGGTGAGCACCCCATGACCGATGTCCGACTGGTCGTCCTCGACATGGCCGGCACGACCGTCGCCGACGGCGGGCTCGTCGAGCGCGCCTTCGAGGCGGCGGCCACCGCACTGGGCGTCGAGCCCGGCTCGGCCGAGCACGCCGAGCACCTCTCCTACGTCCGCGCCACCATGGGCGAGTCCAAGATCTCCGTCTTCCGGCACCTGTTCGGCACCGAGGACCGCGCCCGGCGCGCCAACACCGCCTTCGAGAAGGCGTACGGCGATCTCGTCGACGGCGGTCTGATCGCACCGGTGCCGGGTGCGCGGGAGGCCATCGAGGAGCTGGCCGGCAGCGGCCGCAGCGTCGTCCTGACCACCGGCTTCGCCCGCGTCACCCAGGACGCGATCCTCGACGCCCTCGGCTGGCGCGACCTCGTCCCGCTCACCCTGTGCCCCGCCGACGCCGGCGGGCGCGGGCGGCCGTACCCGGACATGGTCCTGGAGGCCTTCGTCCGCACCAAGGCCGCCGAGGACGTGCGCCAGGTAGCCGTCGCCGGGGACACCTCCTACGACGTGCTCAGCGGGGTGCGGGCCGGGGCCGGGCTGATCGCGGGGGTACGCACCGGGGCCCACGGGGACGCGGAGTTCCGGGCCGCCGGTGCCACCCACGTCCTCGACTCCGTCGCCGAACTGCCCGCACTGCTGCGGGCAGACCGGTGACACGCACGAAGGGGTCGAGATCAGGCCGCCCTGACTAGGCTGGGGGCGTCCGGTACGCCGTGGTTCCGGCGCCCCCGTGTTCTTGACCGTACGTACGCCAGGAGACGCACAACATGGCAGACCGCAAGCCCATCGAGTCGTGGCTCACCGACATGGACGGTGTTCTCATCCACGAGGGCGTTCCGATCCCCGGCGCCGACGACTTCCTGAAGAAGCTGCGGGAGTCCGGCCGGCCCTTCCTGGTGCTGACCAACAACTCCATCTACACCGCCCGTGACCTGCACGCCCGGCTGCGCCGCATGGGCCTGGACGTGCCGGAGGAGAACATCTGGACCTCGGCGCTGGCCACCGCCCAGTTCCTCGACGACCAGCGGCCGGGCGGCAGCGCGTATGTCATCGGCGAGGCCGGTCTGACCACGGCACTGCACGACATCGGCTACATCCTCACCGACCACGACCCCGACTTCGTGATACTCGGTGAGACCCGCACCTACTCCTTCGAGGCCCTCACCAAGGCCGTGCGGCTGATCAACGGCGGCGCCCGGTTCATCGCCACCAACCCGGACAACGTCGGCCCCTCCATTGAGGGCGACCTGCCCGCCACCGGCTCGGTCGCCGCCCTGATCACTGCCGCGACCGGCAAGAAGCCGTACTTCGTCGGCAAGCCGAACCCGCTGATGATGCGGGCCGGGCTCAACGCCATCGGGGCCCACTCGGAGACCTCCGCGATGATCGGCGACCGCATGGACACCGACGTCCTCGCGGGCCTGGAGGCCGGGATGCGGACCTTCCTGGTGCTCAGCGGTGTCACCCAGCCCGACGACGTCGACCGCTACCCCTTCCGCCCCTCCCAGGTCGTCGACTCCATCGCGGACCTGGTCGACCTCGTCTGATCCGGCCCACAACCCCCTGACCCGGGGATGTGAAAACCCGGTCCACCCGTTTGGAGCAATGGCGCGCCCCCCGAGGATGCGGGGGCGCCCCGGGCGGGGGAGCCTCCTGATAACTGGAGGTTCACGATGGGCTCACTACGCCTCACTCTCTGTACGGGAATCCTGGCCGTCGCGGCGTTCGCCCCGGCGGCCCACGCGGCCGACGAAGGCTCGGTCTCCGTGACCCCGGCCTCCCCGGCCCCCGGCGCCGACGTGTCCGTGCGGGTGCACGGCTGCCCCGGGAAGCAGGGGACCGCCGTCTCGCCCGCCTTCGTCTCCGAGGCCCGGCTGACCGGCAGCCAGGGTGCCCTGTCCGGGGAGACCCGCGTGCGCTCCTCCCTCAGGCCGGGCGCCTACGACGTCAGGGTCACCTGCGCCGACTACGTGATCAGCGGCAGGGTGACGGTGGCCCAGGGAGCGGCGAGCGCCGACCCGGGGACCGGGCGGTACGAGGCGCCCGCCCGGGAGCCCGGCCAGGCCGCCGCCTCCCCGGTCGCCCCCGTCGACGCGGGCGGCGGCGGCACCGCGCACTTCGCCACGGTGGCCACCACCGACTCCGCCCCCGGCACCGGGCAGACGGTCACCGGCCTGGCCCTCGCCGGGATCGCGGCGGTCGCCGTGGGGCTGCGCGCCCGCCGGGACCGCGGTACGCGCTGAAGCCGGCCCATGTGCGACGACCCTGAGCGCGCCACCGGCACCGGGCGGCTCGTCACCACCCTGACCTGGGCGCTGCTGCTGCTCGGGCTGTGGCTGTGGGGACGCGGGCTGACCGGCCTGCCGCACAGCACGTCCGGCCCGGCCACGGGCGACCTGTTCGCCCTCTCGCCCGCCGGGCCCACCCGGCTGCCCAGCCCCGCCCAGCCGCTCGGGGACGCTCTGCCCCAGCGCGTCGACATCCCCCAGCTGGGCGTGCAGGCACCGGTGGTGAGCCGTGGCCTGGACGCCCGGGGCGCCGTCGACCCGCCGCCCTTCGACCAGCCGGGCGTGGTCGGCTGGTACGGCGCCGGCACCGCACCCGGTGCCAAGGGGGCCGCGCTCCTGGTCGGACACGTCGACACCCGGACCCGGCCCGCGGTCTTCTACAAGCTCAGCACGCTCAAGCCCGGCAACACGGTCCGCGTGGTCCGCTCGGACGGCAGGGTCGCCCGGTTCACCGTCGACGAGGTCAGCGTCCTGCCCCGGGCCGGCTTCGACGCCCGGCAGGCCTACGCCCCCCACCGGCCCGGCCGCGCCGAGCTGCGCCTGATCACCTGCGGCGGCTCCTTCGACCGCGCCAGCAGCAGCTACACGGCCAACGTGGTGGTCTCCGCGTACCTCACCGGAACCACCCGCTGACCCCCGTACGCCCCGCCACGCGACCTCGTGACGGACCGGCCGGATATGCCACGATTGGACACCCTGACCAGTTCGCCCAGGGGGACCAGGGGGATACGCATGTACGACAGCAGGGGGGCCCGTACGTCCGCGCGGGCGTCGGCGGCGGTGGTGCTGGGGGCGGCGCTGCTGCTCGCCGGATGCTCCTCCCCAGGCGGCGACAAGAACGGGGACCAGGGGGCCCGGATCACCCAACAGCCCAAGAACGCCGACCCGTTCTGGGTGAACCCGGACGGCACCGCGGCCCGTCAGCTCGCCGCCTACGCCAAATCCGGCGACAAGGCGAAGACCGAACAGATCCGCAGGATCGCCGAGCAGCCGGTGGGGGAGTGGATCGGCCCCGAGAACCCGGAGCAGGAGGCCCGCGGCTTCACCGAGGCCGCCGAGAAGTCCGACCGCACGGCCCTGCTGGTGCTCTACGACATCCCGCACCGCGACTGCGGGCAGTACTCCCAGGGCGGCGCCGCCGACGGCAACGCCTACCGCGCCTGGATCGACGGCGTGGCCCGGGGCATCGGCGACCGCTCCGCGACGGTGGTCCTGGAACCCGACGCCGTCCTGCACCTCGTGGACGGCTGCACCCCGGCCCAGTTCCGCGAGGAGCGCTACGACCTCCTCAAGGGCGCGGTCGCCAAGCTCAAGTCGCTGAAGAACACCAAGGTCTACCTGGACGCGGGCAACGCCGGCTGGGGCCACCCCGACCAGATCTTCCAGCCCCTCCAGCAGGCGGGCGTCGACCAGGCCGACGGCTTCTCCGTCAACGTCTCCAACTTCTACTCCACCCAGGACTCCATCGCCTACGGCAAGCAGCTCTCGGCGAAGGTCGGCGGCAAGCACTTCGTCATCGACACCAGCAGGAACGGCAACGGCCCCTACACGGCCGGCGACCCGGCCCAGCGGTGGTGCAACCCGCCGGGCCGGGCCCTGGGAGAAACCCCGACGACGAAGACGGCCGACCCCCTGGTGGACGCCTACCTGTGGGTCAAACGGCCGGGTGAGTCCGACGGCACCTGCAAGGGAGGACCGAAGGCGGGGGACTGGTGGGCGAGTTACGCACTCGCCCTCGCCCGGAACAGCAAGTGACTACGGAACCTTGACCCATTGAGCCTTGGACGGCGTCCCCTGGTCGTCGTCCACGAACAACATGTACCAACCGGAGGGCACGAGGTTCCGGTTCTCCGGGACCGTCACCGTGACCCTGTCCCCGGACGTCTTGAAGTCCAGGGCGATCGACCGCTGGTCCACGTCCGTGACATGCGTCGAGGCGCTCGGCCGGATCAACCGTGCCTTCTTGATGCCGGCCGCGTGCTTCGAGGTGAACGTGCCGGACGCGCCGCGGGCGATCGTCTGCGGGCCGCCACCGAGCGTCGGCCGTGAATCCCGGTACAGGTACGGCGGCGTGTAGATCTCGATCCGCTGCTCGAAGGTCCCCGGCTTGGTGTTCGCCTTGTCCCCGTACAGGGAGTCGGACCCGAAGAACATCACCCGCCCGTCCGGCAGCAGGATCGACCCGGAGTGGTAGTTCCGCCCCACCAGCGGATCGGCGACCCGTGTGAAGCTGTTGCTGCCGGGGTGGTACAGCCGTGCCTGGAGGATGTTGGAGTCGCCGCGTCCCCGGTAGTCCTCCGAGCCGCCCGACACCAGCACCGTGTCGTCGGGCAGGACCGAGGACTGCGGGTACCGGGTGCCCTTCTCCAGCTCCGGCCCGTCCACGAACCTGGGGCTTCGGGCCTTCAGGTCGATCAGCCGGGTCCTCTTGCTCGACAACTTCGACTCGCCGACCCCGCCGCCTCCGATCACCATGAACCTCTCGTTCTGCGCCGGAGGCAGCAGCACCGTCCCGGAGGTCTCCATCATGTTCGGGTCGCTCAGCCCGGGCAGCCTGGTGAACCTGTTGGTGCCGACGTCCCAGACGCCGGGCTCGCGGCCGACGTCGTCCGGTCCGTACCCCGCGTTCGAACCCGAGTAGAAGATCTTCCCGTTCTGCATCAGGAACAGCGCCGGATACGTCGGGAACTGCCGGACCGTCTTCGTGTACGTCCACTTCCTGGTCCTCGGGTCGAAGACCTCGTTCTTGCCCGGCACCAGCTGACCGATGTCGTCCAGGCCCGACACGCTGAGGATCCTGCCGTCGGACAGGGTGGTGAGCGTCGGGTACCAGCGGGCCTCGTTCATCGGGTCGACCTTGATGTACCGCTCGGCGACCGGATCGAACTCGTAGGCGTCCTTGATCCCCTCGAAGTCCTTCTTGTCGAGGGCGAGCTTCTGCGCGATGCCGTAGGTGTTGCGGGCGTCGGCGCCGGTCAGGCCCTGGATCCGGTAGTTGTCCTGGGTGCCGGTCTCGTACCGGGCGCCCTCCTTCGGCGCCTCGACGTAGACCCGGCCGTAACCGGGGTTGTTCCGCAGCCACTTGCCGGTCCTGTCGAAGACCTTGGTGGCGCGCGGGACCAGGACCGGGTCCTGGGAGACGAACGTCCTGCCCTTCTGCTTGCCGGTGAACCTGGTGCCCGCGGGCAGCGTGATCGGCTTGTCCGGGTTCTCGTTGTAGAGGATCATGACGCCGCCGGCCTTCTTGACGTCACCCTTGAGCTTCTCGTACCGCTTGGTGCCGCCCGCGATCAGCAGGTTGCCGTTGGCGAGCTGGGTGTGTCCGGTGCAGAACAGGTCGTTGGGCGTGGGGATCTTCTTGATCGTGCCCTTGACCGGGTCCCAGATCCGGGTGTCGAACTTCTTGGCGTTGAAGTTGTCCTGGTTGTTGCCCGAGCCGGCCACCAGCAGCACCTTGCCGGTGTGCAGGAGCGCCGCGTGGATGGTGTCCTGGCGGTACTCCGGCGGGAACTCGATGATGTCCCAGTGGCCGTTCTCGGCCTTGTACTCGGGTCTGTTGATCTTGTACTGGTGGTACTGCGCGGTGCCGAAGCGGTAGACCCACGGCCCGTTCATCCCGGCCAGCGCGAGCACCACCGCCGTACCGATCGCGAGCCTGCGGGCGCGGCGGCGGCCGGCCTGGTCCTTCATTCTTTACGTCCCCCAAGTCCGCCAAGGGCGATCTGCATGGTCTGTTCGTTCTCCCCGTTCCCCTCCGCACCGCCGTCCCCGTGCCCGGCACCCGCCCAGGTGGGCCGCTGCTGCGGGACGTGCGGTGCGCGGGCCGCGTACGGCGCGGGCACGGCGTCCCGGGGTTCGGCCACCGCCGCGGCCGGCGCCGGCTTCCTCCGTTCCCGGCGCAGCGTGTACTGCCAGGCGAAGATCGGCGAGGCGGTGATCAGCAGGGCGAAGCACGCCCAGGTGATCATCGCGGGGTGGGAGTGGCCGTACACGAAGCCGGCGGCGAGCGAGCCGGCGAAGACCAGGATGAAGAACCAGTGGACCCGGAACGTCCCGAACAACGTGTCGGGACTGGCCGAATCGCCCTTGGGCGTCACCACGAACCGGCTCTTGCGGCGCAGTACGGCGTCCATGAGGGAGCGCGCGTAGATCGGCGCGGACAGCGCGGACATCACCATGCCCGCGACACCGCCGGAGCCCTCCGGCTCGTGCGGGGAGACGTTGTGCCGCCGGTTCCAGATGTACAGGCCGATCTGGAGCGCGGAGGCGTTGCCGTACAGCATCAGCCACACGGTCGGGTCGATGTTCACGCCCGAGGCGCCGAGACCCAGGAACAGCGCGCAACTCAGCGCCGCGAGGATCCAGTTGAGGGCCGACATCGGATAGAAGATGATCATCATCGTGTAGTTGAAGAGCTTGCCCGGCCCCAGCGTGAACAGGCCCTTCCAGTACTGCTTGAGGATCGTCTCGTAGGTGCCCCGGGACCAGCGCAGCTGCTGGGTGAAGAAGTCGGTCCAGGCGTTCGGGCCCTCGCCGACCGCGAGCACGTCCGGGGTGTAGACCGACTTCCACTTCCGTCCCGTCGCCGGGTTCCTGGTGCGGTGCATCTCGAAGCCCGTCGCCATGTCCTCGGTGATGGAGTCGTACAGGCCGCCGATCTGCCTGATGGCGCTGATGCGCACGGCGTTGGACGTGCCGACGAACATCGGGGCGCCGTAGCGGTTGCCGGCGCGCTGGATGAGGGCGTGGAAGAGGAACTGCTGGGACTCGGCGGCCTTGGTGACGAACGTGTCGTAGTTGCCGTACACCTGCGGGCCGATGACGAAGCCGACGTCCGGGTCGCGGAAGTAACCGAGCATCCGCTCCAGGTAGTTGGGCAGCGGCACGTGGTCGGTGTCGACCGAGGCGAAGAAGTCGTACTCGTCGCCGTGCGCCTCCAGCCAGGCGTTGTAGTTGCCGTGCTTGGTCTTGGCGCGGTGCGGGCCCTTGGGCTGGTTCCACCGCTCGACGCCCTTGCGGGTGAAGTGGTGCACGCCGAGCCGGGCGCACACCTCCCTGACCGCCGGGTCGTCGCCCTCGTCCAGCAACCAGACGTGCAGCAGGCCCCGGTGACGCAGTCTCACTGCCGCCTCCAGCGTCTTCGTCACCATCTCCAGCGGCTCCTTGCCGGGCACGAAGGTGGTGATGAAGGCGACGCGGGTGCCGGCCTCGGGGACCACCGGGACCGGGTCGCGGGCGACGAGCGTGGCGTGCGCGTTGGACAGCACGTTCATGCAGCGGAAGAACTCGATCAGCCCGATCGAGACGAGCATGACGACGTCGAGCGCCGGCAGGAAGTCGTAGGCGGGATAGTCGCGTTCGGTCCAGTGCTCGGGCTGGAGCAGCCAGAACAGCAGGACCAGGGAGAGCACCGGGGCCGCGCCCAGCATCAGCGCGGCGCGCACGCGGTGCGGCTCCTGCGAGAGCAGCGAGCGGTACCGCACTCTGTACGGCCTGGTCGGGTCGGGCTGGGTGAGGGGGCCCGCGAGCCGGCTGTAGTGCTCGTAGTCGTATCTCGGCAGGCTCTTCCTGATCCGGCGGAACTGGCCGGTCCGGTGCCCGATCGCCCGGAGTTGTGTGGTCTGTGACGGGTCGTTGTGAGCGTGGCTCTGTCCGGCGCCCGGCGGCGTCGACGTCATGAGTCATTCCCCCCACACGCAGGTCACCGCGTGTCTTGTCGCTGTGGTGGCTCGCAGTCCGCACGTCCTCCCCACTCCCCAGACACGGGACCGCGACCTTCCGGTTGCATGATGCCCCCCTCGGCATCGATTCATGGGCGGGGCCCCCTCCCCGCTGTTCCGCAACCGCTTCGCCCCCCAACTGCCGCAGCACGGCGGCAGCTTGGACGTCCAGGGTTCTACGGTGCTCTACATGATCGCAAGGCGCGAAACGCGGTGTTTACCGGTCAAACCCGTTCATTGTGGCGCGGCTGGGGCTCGGGAGGGACGGGTGCGCCGGTGGGCTCGGGGGACCCCGGTGCGCCGGTGGTGGAGAGGCGGACACGGATGTTGCCGAAGTGGTCCCTTATGGCCTCCTCCGCCCGCAGTGAGTCGCCGGACCGGACCGCGTCCAGGATCTCCCGGTGCTGGCGGCAGGTGACCCTGGGGTCCTGCGGCACGTCCACCAGATCCCGCTGCACCCGGTGGAAGGCGTCCCAGAACGCCTCCAGCACCTCGCTCAGCAGTACGTTGTCCAGCCCCCGGTAGAGGGTGGCGTGAAAGGCGCGGTCGGTCTCGGCGAGGCCCGCCCCTTCGGCGGCCTCCTGTTCCATACGGTCGACTAGGGCGTCCAGTTCAACGAGGTCCGCCTTGGGCAGCCGCCCGGCCAGCCGGGAGACCAGCCCGGTCTCCACGGCCTCGCGCAGCTCCAGCAACTGCAGCAGGGAGTCCTCGCCCCGGTAGTGCCCGGCGACGGTGCGGAAGGCCAGGCCCTCGATCATCGGTGCGAAGGACATCGAGCCGACGTAGGTGCCGAACCCGTGCCGGATCTCCACGATCCCCATCGCCTGCAGCGCCTTCAGGGCCTCGCGCACGGAGTTCCGGCTCGCGCCGAGGTACTCCATCAGCTCGGGCTCGGTCGGCAGCGGCGCGCCCGAGGGCAGCCGCCGGTCCACGATCAGCTTCTTGATCCGCTCCTGAAGGTCCCGGGCTGCCATGGCGAGAGAGTACGCGACCCGTGCCGGGGCGGCGCCCGCGCCGACGCCGGTCGCGGCCGGCGCGGAGGCGGGGACCGAGGGGGTACGAGGCCGGGACCAGCGGCGTACGAGCGGCTTCTCCACCCACGCGTACAGCGCCCAGGAGGCCAGCACCGCGACGGCGCACTCGGCCACCGTCACCGCGATCGCCACCGGCACGGAGTCCACCCGGCCCACCAGCGCGCGCCCCTTGGCCAGCACGACGAAGTGCAGCAGATAGAAGGCGAACGACACCTCGCCGAGCCAGGTCATGGCGCGGTTGCGGAACAGGGTGAAGCGTCCCTCGGCGTCGGCGCGCGCCCCGGCCGCGATGAACAGCGCGCACGGCACGACACACACCGCCCGCTGCGCGAACAGATAGGGCACGCCCGGGAGTTCGGCGACCGCGTAGCTCGCCACGAGGAGCAGCCCGGACCAGGTCAGGCCGATGTCGCGCCAGCGGCCGAGCAGCACGGCGCGGGCGACGAGGACGCCCAGCAGGAAGTCCAGCAGCCGGGCCGGCGGGAAGCAGTACGCGAACCACAGGTGCAGGCCGGAGACGCTCGGCTCGTTGGACATGTACACCGTGCCGGCGGGAATCAGCGCCGTGGTCACGAACGGGGTCGCGGCGACGGCCGCGACGACGGCAGCGGTCCAGTACTTCAGCCGTCCCGGCGCGATGCGGCGGACCCAGTGGATCAGCAGCGGGAAGCAGAGATAGAAGAACGCCTCCGTGGACAGGGACCAGCCGGGCGGGTTCACGCTGAAGTTCGTGTCGTAGTCCGGGATCCACGACTGGAGCATCAGGAGGGTGGACAGCGACCGCCACGGGGCCGTCCCTGCCGCGACGAGGAGCATCGCCAGCGCCCACGCCACCAGGTAGTTCGGCACGATCTTGAGGTAGCGGCGGCGCCAGAACGAGCGGGTGGCGTCGCCCTCGCGGGCCGACCAGGCCAGGACGAAGCCGCTGAGGACGAAGAAGAAGGTGACGCCGAGACCGCCGGCCTGCTCCACCAGCCGGGCGAGCAGGCTGCCGTCGGCGTCGGCGGCGTCGTCGCCCAGCAGGTAGGCGGCGGGCAGCGAGACGTGGAAGAGGAAGACCAGCAGCGCGGCCGGGAAACGCATGCCGGTGAGCGAGGGGAGCCTGCTCACCCGCGCCGGGGCCGGGCCACCGGTCGGGGGTATCCGCTCGGCGGACGGTTCGGGGCGGGGCGCCGGTACGGTCCCGGCGGACGAGGCCGGCGATGTCTGGTCCGTGGCCATGACGGCTGTGACTCCTTGTCCGGGTCGGTCGGGGCAGGGGAGGAGCATCGTCGGCCGGTCCCGCTCGGCGCCTGGCACGCGTGGCTCCCCCGTATCGGCTCACGCGGCCGTGATCAGTGCAGGAAGGTGCGGACGGCGTCGACCAGCGCGTCCGGGGCCTCCGCCGGCACCAGGTGCCCGCTGTCGAGCTCCACGTACTGGCTGGCGCTGATCGCCTCGTGCAGCTCACGGGAGTGCTCGACCGGCACCAGCTGGTCGTGACGGCAGCCGACGACCAGCGTCGGCGCGGTGACGCGGGGCAGCTCCTCGCGGATGTCGACGTCGAGGCCCAGGTCGATCTGGCGCACGGTGCCCTCGGTGACCGCGGCGCCGCCGACCCACTGGGCGAAGGACTCCTCGTCGAGGCCGGCCAGGAAGGCGGGCCGGAACAGGAGCAGGCTGATGTAGTGCGAGTACAGCTCGGGGTCGATGTCGGCGAGCCGGCGCCACACCTGGAAGCCGAGCCGCTTGCGCGGGTCGTCGTTGCGCGCCCAGCCGGCGATCAGGACCAGGCGGCGCACGCGCTCGGGGTGCCGGGCGGCGGCCGCGGCGGCGATCACCGCGCCCAGCGAGAAGCCGACGACGTCGACGGGTTCGCCGGTGACCTCGCCGGAGGCGCCGAGGACCTGGTCGACGAGCGCGTCCAGGGTGAGCGGGGCACCGTCGTCCGCGGTGTCGCCGCTGCCCGCGTAGTCGGGGGTGATGACGGTGTGGTCGTCGGTGAAGTGCTTGAGCAGATGGCCGTAGTTGGTCTCCCCGGTGGCACCGGTGCCGTGGATCAGGAGGAGTCCGGGGCCCTGGCCCTCGGCGCGGTAGTGCACGGTCGCGTTGCCCGCGGTCGTCTGGTGCATGGCTTTCCTCGGTGGGTGTCGGTTCGGACGTGTCGTGGGGTCAGGCCAGGCGCAGCAGCACCTTGGGCCGGGTGCGGCCGCCCTCGGCGAGCCGTCGGTAGGCCTCGTCGGGCCGGTCGAGGGGGACGACGGTGTCGATCAGCGGGGCGAGCCGCAGCGCGCCGGTGGCGACGGCCTCCAGCAGGGGCTCCCAGTGCGCCACGCCGGACAGGACACCGTGCAGCGTGAGGTCGCGCAGGACGAGTTCCGCCGTCGGCATGCCGTCCACCGCGTGGTGCGGGGTGCCCAGTTGGGCCAGCCGGGCCCCGTGCGCGCACAGCAGGGGTGCGGTGCGGACGGCTGCGGGGGCCCCGGAGGCCTCGATCACGGCGGTGAACGAGCCGTACGGCGCGCTCTCGGGAGGCCCGGCGTGGATCCCGAGCTCCGCCGCGAGCGCCCGAGCCGGGCCGGCCGGGTCGTAGAGGCGGACCTCGGCGCCGCGGGCGCGGGCGAGCTGGGCGGCGGCCAGGCCGAGGGTGCCGCCGCCGAGCACGGCCACCCGGTCGGCGGCGGTGACGGCGAGACGGTCCACCGCGTGCATGCCCGCGCTGCACGGCTCCAGCAGGGCGGCCGTGGTGTCGTCCACCTCGTCGGGCAGCCGGACGAGGGTGTGCGCGGGCACCAGCAGGTACGCGGCGGCGGCGCCGGGCTCCGGACCGAGGACACCCATCTCGCTGCGTTCGGGGCAGGACGCGACACGGCCCTCGGCGCACTGCGAACAGGCGCCGCACGGGCGGAAGTTGTGGCCCGCGACCCGGTCGCCCCGCCGTACGCCGGTCACGTCGCCGGCGAGGGCGACGACCCGGCCGCTCCACTCGTGGCCCGGGGTGAACGGGTAGGACTTCAGACCGTCGCGCAGATAGTTGCTGGAACCGTCCCAGAAGCCCAGATCGGTGCCGCACAGCCCGACGTACCGGACGGCCACCAGGCAGTGTCCCGGGCGCAGCCGGGGGGTGGGCACCTCGGTGAGACGGACCTGCCCGGGGGCGGTGAGCTGCAGCGCGGTCATGGTCGCGGGCAGGGGGGCGCCGGTCATCGGGCGGTCACCCCGCTCGGCGCGGGGGCGGCGGCGAGCATGGCGCGCAGGCCGGTGCCGACGCCGGCCGGCTGCCAGCCGGGGGTGCCGGTGGCGGCCGCGAAGTCGTCGCAGCGCAGGGAGGAGTAGCGCGGGCGGCTCGCCCACTCGCTGTCCGCGCGCGGGCAGGGCGTGACCAGGTGTTCGCCGGCTCCGGTCAGGCGGTAGGCGGCCCGGGCGAACTCGTACCGGCTCAGCTGCCGGGGCCCGGACAGATGGGTGAGCGCGGGTGCCTCGGCACCCGGGCGGCACAGGGCCGTCAGCACCGTCGTCACGTCGTCCAGGTGGACGGGCGTGAACCACTGGTCCTCGGGCACGGTGAGCGGCTGCCGGGCGCGGGCCGCGAGCAGACAGCGCTCGGCGAACGTCACGCGCTGACCGGGCGGTGACCAGCCGCCGTAGACGAGGCTGACCCGCACCACACGCCCGCCGGCGTCCCGTACGGCCTGCTCGGCGGCGAGCTTGACCCGGCCGTAGACGTTGGCGGGGCGGGGCCGGTCTGCGGGCGTGCGCAGGGGTTCGGTGCCGGGGTAGACGTTGTCGGTGGAGACCAGCAGCAGCCGCGGGCCGAACTCCGCGGCCACCGCGCGGGCGAGCCCCGCGTGCGCCTCGGCCGCCTCCTCGGGGTGCCGCTCCATCCAGGTCACGTCGCTGGGCCCGTGGGTGAGCACGACCCGGTCCGGTCCCCACCGCCGCAGCGCCCCGAGCAGGCCGTCCCGCCCGTGCCGGGTACCGAGGTCGCACGGTTCGTGCTCGTCGGTACGGGCGCCGCTGCGGGCGACGGTACGCACGACGCCGAAGTCCCGGCGCAGCCGGCCGACCAGAGCGGACCCGATGAGCCCACGGCCGACGACGGTCACATGCTGTCCCACGGTGTTCACCTCGGGGTGTGGGGGAGGGGGAGGGGGCGAAGGGGGGTGCTCACTGCGGCGTCCGGGGTGGGAGCGCGGTCGTGGCACGGTGGGGCGGCCGGGGCGGGGGCCGTCGGGGTCGAGCCGGTCCGGTGGGGGGCGGCTGCCTGTCCGAGGCCGGTGAAGTCGCCGTCGCGGGAAGGGAAGCGCCGCCGTACGGCGCTCACCCCGTGCTCGCCGTGCTCGCCGTGGTGCACGGGGTTCACCCCACCCTCTCGGCGACGCGGGTGGTCAGTCGGGCCGGGGTGGTCGCTGTGGGCGGGGTGAGGGTCAGGTCGGTGAGGGAGGGGACGTAGGCGGTGAGGGTGTCCTCGTGGCCCGTGAGGGTGCCGCCCGGCACGCCGATGACGGTGGCGCCGGCGGCGTGACCGGCGCGGGCGCCCGGTTCGGCGTCCTCGACGACGACGCAGTCGGCCGGGTCGACACCCAGCGCGCGGGCCGCCGTCAGATAGCCCTCGGGGTCGGGCTTGCCGCGGGTGACGGCGTCGGCGGTGACGAACACCTCCGGCTGCCGGTGCCCGGCGGCGGCCAGCCGGGCCGCGGCCACCGGACGGGTGCCGGAGGTGACGACCGCCCAGGGGACGCCGGCGCCGTCCAGGGCGCCGATGAGTCCGGCGGATCCCCGGCAGGGCGTCAGATCCGCGGTGTCCCCGGCCTGTTCCGCCTCCAGCGCGCCGGCCTCGGCGGCGGCGTCCAGGTGCGGGGCGAGCCGGGCGATGGTCTCCACGGACGGACGGCCGTGGCAGAGCGCGACCACCTGGTCCGCGTCCAGACCGTGCCGGCGGGCCCACCGGGCCCAGGAACGTTCGACCGCCGACGCGGAGTGCACCAGCACGCCGTCCAGGTCGAACAGCACGGCACGCACGGGAATGCTCGTCACAGGCGTCGCTGACCTTCCCCCGACAGACAAAGGGAGCCTCCTCCAGAAGGGCACGGAAGTGCGGAACGGGCCGAATGATCGCCCCCGAATTACCGGCATGTTGCGTCGGGTGAATTCGGTGTGGCCGCGCGGGACGCACTCCCGCCGGCAGGCCCGGCTCGCTCGACCATAAAGGGCCCCGTTCCCCGCGGACAACGCACGACGCTGATGACGTCAGCCACAGGGACTGTGTCAGTTTCGCGCGTGACCCGGCCGTGCCCGGGGTCCCAGTATGGGGCCCGTATTTGTTCGGCGAATTACCGGAGTCGGCCTGTGCAGTTGCCTGTTTTCGCTCTGATGCTGTGCGTCTTCTGCGTGGGCACGGCCGAGATCGCCATCGCCGGGATCCTGCCCGACGTCGCGACCGGCCTCGGTGTCTCCGTGCCCTCGGCGGGACTCCTGGTCACCGGCTACGCGGTCGGCGTCGCCCTCGGCGGCCCGCTGATCACACTGCTCACCCTGCGGGTGCCCCGCAAGGCCCTGATGGTGGGCCTGATGGCGGTGTTCCTGGCCGGCAACATCGGCAGTTACCTGGCCGGGAACTACACGACGCTCATGACGGCCCGGATCGTCGCCTCGCTCGCCCACGGCACCTTCGTGGCCATGGCCGGCCTGGTGGCCGCCCGCATGTCGCCGCCGGACCGGCAGGCCACCGCCATCGCCCAGGTGTCGCTCGGGTTCAACCTCGCCAACATCCTGGGCTCGCCGCTCGGCACCCTGGTCGGCCAGCGCTGGGGCTGGCGTGCCACGTTCGGCGCGCTGGCCGTCACCGCGCTGGCCGCGATCGTGCTCGTCGTCCTCGCCGTGCCCGCCCGCGGCGGCGAGGAGGGCACCGGCGGCGCACCGGGCGCCGTACGCGACGAGGTGCGCGTGATGTGCCGTCCGGCGGTGCTGGCGTCGATGGCCGTCACCGTGCTGGCCCAGGGGGCGGTCTTCACCGCCTCGACCTATCTGGCCCCGCTGATGCGGGACGTGGCGGGTTTCCCGGCCGGCGCCATGAGCGTGCTGCTCGCGGTGTTCGGGATCGGCGCGGTGCTGGGCAACCTGGCCGGCGGCCGGCTCGCCGACCGGGACCCGACCCGCGGCGCGGTGCTGTGCCTGACCGCGCTGGCGGTGGCGCTGGCCGTCTTCTGGGCCGTGGCGCCCTACCGCTGGCCCGCGGCCGTCGTGCTGCTGCTGTTCGGCGCGGCCGGGTTCTCCATCATCCCCGTCCTGCAGGCCCGGGTGCTGGCCCTGGCCGCGGCCGCGCCCCTGCTGGCCCTGTCCGCGAACGTCTCCGCCTTCAACCTCGGCAACGGCTTCGGCGCGTGGCTCGGCGGCGCGGTCCTGGACCAGGGCTGGGGTGCCCGTTCGGTCACCGCCGCGGGCTGCGCCGCCGCGGTCGTGGCCCTGCTCCTCATCGTCCCCGCGTGGGTACACCGGCGCCGGGACGCGGCCGCGCGGACCGCCGTGCCCGCGCGCACTCCAGGAGAGGAAGACCGATGCGCTGCATAGTCGCCGATGTCGGCGGCACCACCCTGCGGACCGCGTGCTGGGACACCGCCGCCCGGGCGCTGACCGGCGTACGGCGGGTTCCGGTGCGCGGCACCGGAGGGCGGGACGCCGAGCACGTGGCGGAGGCCCAGAAGACCGTGGTCGACCAGCTCGCCCAGGAGATCGCACGGGTCCGGGACAGCCCGGAGGGGCTCGGGGCCACGTCCGTCGGGGTCGCGTTCGCCGGGCCCGTCACCGCGGACGGGACGGTCACCGGGGCGCCGACCGTGTGGGGTGGCGGCGGAGCGCCGCTGCCGCTGGCCGGGCTGCTCACCGAGCGCACCGGGCTGCCGGTCACGGTCGTCAACGACACCACGGCCGCGGCCTGGCGGTACGTCACCCCGGGTGGGCCGTCGTTCTGCCTGTTCACGATCAGCTCCGGCATCAGCAACAAGATCTACGCCGGCGACCGCGTCCTGGTGGACGACGCCGGGCACGGCGGTGAGCTGGGGCACCTGCTGTGCGACCCGGCGCCCGACGCGCCCCGCTGCGACTGCGGCGGCCGCGGGCACCTCGGCGCGCTCGCCTCCGGGCGCGGCATGCTCGCCGCCGCCCGCCGTGCCGCCCGCGCCCGGCCCGAGGCGTTCGCCGCCTCCGGGCTCGCCGCGCTGTGTGCCGCCGGTGCCGCGCCGCAGGCCGACGACATCACCAACCGGGCGCTCGCCCGGGCCGCCCGCGAGGGCGATCCGTTCGCCGTGGCGGTGCTGCGCTCGGGGCTGGCCCATCTGGCGACGGCGGTCGGTTCCGTCTTCCTGGGCACCGGCGTACGCCGCCATGTCTTCGTCGGCGGTTTCGCGCTGGCCGTCGGCGAGCGCTTCCTCGACGTGCTGGCGGAGGAGTTGTGCCGGGCCGGCTGCTTCGGCCTCAGCGCGTCCGAGGTGCGGGAGATGCTCGTCCTCGGGGCACCGGACGACGACCATTGCCTCATCGGAATGGGCCGGCTGCTCGGCTCCGCGCACGGCGACGGCAACTCGCAGTCAATTCTGACAAAGTAGCCCGCGGGTTTTCCGATTGCTTGTCCCATGCGTTCTCCTGCTGGTGAACTGAAAATGCAGGCCGACATCGAGAAAATCTCTCGAATATCTCTGTGGAGGAAAGCATGACTCGGGAAATTCCGCCGGTGGGCCTTTTCACCCGCAGCGCGCAGGTGGACGCCTGGCAGGTGAGCGCGGTGAAACCGGTCAGCTACGAGGTGAGGATGTGCGAGGACGCCTTCGACCCGGCGGACGGGGCGCTGCTCGAACCCGCCGCGGCCGGCGGCGGCACCCGGCGCCGTTTCGTCGTCGTCGACGCGGACGTCGAGCGCCTGCACGGGGAGCGGATCCGGGCCTACTTCGCCCACCACGGGGTGGAGTACCGGATGCACGTCGTGCGGATCGACGAGACCGTCAAGGAGATGGCCACGCTCGAGGAGATCGTGCGTGCCGTCGACGCCTTCAGCATCGACCGCCGCCGCGAACCGCTGATAGCCGTCGGCGGCGGTGTCCTGCTGGACATCGTCGGCCTGGTGGCGAGCCTGTACCGGCGCGGCACTCCGGTCGTCCGGGTGCCCACCACGCTGATCGGCCTGGTGGACGCGGGTGTCGGGGTCAAGACCGGCGTCAACTTCAACGGGCACAAGAACCGGCTCGGCACCTACTTCCCGACCTCCCTCACCCTGCTCGACCGCTCCTTCCTGGCCACCGTCGACCGCCGGCACATCGCCAACGGGCTCGCGGAGGTCCTGAAGATGGCCCTCATCAAGGACGCGCGGCTCTTCGAGCTGCTGGAGGCGCACGGCCCTGACCTGCTCGACAGCCGCCTGCAGGGCGGCCGTTGGGGCTCCGGCCGAGTGGCGCACGAGGTCGTGCAGCGCGCCATCCACGGCATGCTGGAGGAGCTGCAGCCCAACCTGTGGGAGACCGAGCTCGAACGGATCGTGGACTACGGCCACACCTTCAGCCCCACCGTCGAGATGCACGCCCTGCCGGCGCTGCTGCACGGTGAGGCGGTGTGCGTCGACATGGCGCTGACCACCGTGATGGCGGCCCGCCGGGGCCTGGTGGGCGAGACGGACCGGGACCGGATCCTCGCCGTCATGGACAGCCTCGAACTGCCCACCTGGAACGACCTGTTGGAACCCGGGCTGCTGGCCCGCGCGCTGGCCGACACCGTCCGCCACCGCGACGGCCTGCAGCGCCTGCCGCTGCCGGTCGGCATCGGCGACGCCATGTTCGTCAACGACGTCACCCCGGCCGAACTGGCCGCGGCCATCGACGACCTGCGCGCCCTGGGCACGGCCGGCCGTCGTACGCCGGTGCTCGAGGGGGCGGCGTGATCGTCGCGGATGTCTCGGAGGCGGCCGAGGTCTACGGGGTGCACGGCACCGAGGGCCTGACGTACTGGAAGTGCCTGGCCCGGCGGACCGGCACGGCCGGGTCCTGGGAGGCCGTCGAGTGGGCGTCGCTGCCGCCGGGCGCGGTCAGCGGCGAGCACCTGCACACCCGTACCGAGGAGATCTACTTCGTCCTCTCCGGCGAGGGAGAACTCCGGCTCGACGGGCGGCCGTACCCCGTGCGCGCCGGGTCGATGGCGCTGACCCGCACCGGCAGCACCCACGGCCTGCGCAACACGGGGTCCGGTCCGCTGGACTGGCTCGTCGTCGAGATGTCGACGCCGCACACCCACTCCGTGCTCACCGGAGCACGGGGGTCCGACCGGGAGAGGAACAGCATGCCGCGCAGCACCGTCCACGTCCTGGGCGAGGCCACCGAAGTCGACCCGTCCGGCACCTTCGACGGGCCGCTGCGGACCATCCGCACCCGCGCCCTGGCCACCGGCGAGAAGCTGACACTGGCCGCCGAAGGCACCGAGCACGTGGTGTTCGTCCTGGGCGGCGAGGGCACCGCCACCGGCAGCGGCGCCGAGGTGCCGCTGGCCGCGGGCAGCGCGGTCACCCTGCCGCTGGGCGGCTCGCTCACGGTCACGGCCGGGGCCGAGGGGCTGCGCGTGTTCCACGCGGTGCTGGCGGTCGCGTCCGCCGGGGAGGTGAGCGCCGCATGATCGTCTCCCGGTCCGCGGCGCACGCCGTACGGGAGGGCGGCGGCCCGGCCCGGCGCTGCCTGGCCCGGCGCGGCATGCTGCACAGCGAGTGCGAGGCGGTCGACCATGTGCGGCTGCCGGCCGGCGCCCCGGTGGAGGACAGCGGGCGCGGCGGCACCGACGAGGTGTGGCTGGTGCTGTCCGGGGCGGTCACGGTGGAGGAGTACGACAGTGTGCCGTGGCGGCTGCGCCCCGGCGAGGTGATGCTCAGCCCCGCCGGGGCGCGCCCCCGGCTGACGGCGGCGGACGGCGGCGCCGAGCTGCTGCTGCTGGCCGTGCTGCCGCACGACCGGGTGCGGCGGCTGCCCCGGCGGGTTCCGGAGCTGCCCCATGACTGACCTCGCGGTGCGCCCGGCCGCACGCGCCCCGCGCGCACGGCGGGGCATCCCCACCGCCCGCAACGTCGACCACGTCGCCTACACCGTCACCGACCTGGAGCGGGCCGTGGCCTTCTTCGTCGACGTCCTCGGCGGCGAACTCGTCTACCGGGAGGGCCCGATCGCCCGGGAGGACGACTGGATGGCCGAGCGCCTGGACGTGCATCCACGGGCCGTCGCCGACATCGCCATGATCCGGCTGGGCCCGACCTGCAACGTCGAGCTCTTCCAGTACACCGCTCCGGGCCAGAACCCGGTGCCGCCGCGCAACCACGACGTCGGCGGCCACCATCTCGCCATCGCCGTCGAGGACATCGAGGCGGCGGTCGCCTATCTGGGCGCCCAGCCGGGGGTGGAGATCCTGGGCGGCCCGGAGACCATCGAGGAGGGCCCCATCGCGGGCAACCGGTGGACGTACGCGCGTACGCCCGTCGGCATCACCCTGGAACTGCTGGCCATCCCCGACGGGAGCCTGCCGTACGAGAGGGAGACGTCCGCCCGCCGGTACGCGGGGGAGCCGGACGGCTGGTACGGCAGGCGCTGAGGGCGGGCAGGACACGAGCGGCCGGGGCCGTGCGCGGACATCCGCGCACGGCCCCGGCCGCTTCGGCGTGCCGTGACCGCCGTGACGACGGCACGCCGTGACGGGGCGTCACCCGCGTCCGCCGGCCCGCAGCAGGGCGGTGTACGCGGCGGAGGCGAGCGTCATGTGGCGGTGCCAGCCGGCGTAGGAGCGGCCCTCGAAGTCGCGCAGGCCGACGCGGGCGCCGGTCCGGGCGGTGTCCCGGGCCGTCTGTCCGGCCAGGGCGGTCAGCCGGTGCAGTTCGGCGGCGGGCGCGCGGACCAGGGAGGTGAGCCAGAAGTCGGCGCGGCCGGGGTGGTCGGCACGCCACTGCGCGTACAGCAGCAGCCCGTCCGCGGGCCGTCCGGGTGCGGCGGTGCGCGGGCGGGGCGCCGCGACGCGGACGGTGACGGCCCGCACCCCGGGGGCGACGTCGTGCCCGCACAGCCAGGGGGCTCCGGGTGCGGCGGCGATCCGCTCGGCGGGCAGCGGGGTGCCCAGCGCGCGCCGGCCGGACGGGCCGAGCACGTCCAGTGCGGTGCCGCCGGCCAGCCGTACGACGCCGGGCAGCGGGAGTGCGGCCAGGGTCCGCAGGGCGTCCGTGGCGTCCTCGGCCGGGCAGTCCCACAGCACCGGGGCGGGCGCGGCTCCGCCCGGACGGCCGGCCCGGTCGAGCAGCGCGGTGACCGGACGGCGGCCGGGGCCGAGGTCCACGGGCTGCGGGCGGCCGCCCGGCAGGGTGCGGGCGGGCGGGTTGAGGCACCAGTCGACGGGTGCGTTCATCCCCGGGCGGGCGTACCACAGCCCGTGTGCCTGCTGCCCGTTGACGACCTGTCCGGTCTCCGGCTCGAAGCGCCGGTGCACGCCCACCGAGTGCTCGCCCGCCTTCGGGATGACCAGCGGCCGTACGACCCAGGCCTGCGGCGGGGCCGCGTCGGTCAGATGGGCGGCGAGGGCCTCGCGCACCGGCTGCCAGCGCCATGGCGCGTTGCAGACGAAGTGGTGCAGCCGCTGCGCGGCCCCCGAGTCGCCGAGGGCACGGGCGATGTTGCGGACGGTCTTGCGGCCCGGGGCGGTGAGCAGGCCGCGCAGGTATTGCTCGCCCTTGAGCCGGTGGCCGGCCCGGGGGAAGGACCGGAAGAGGAGGTCGGCGAGCTCGGTGACCTGGGCTTCGACGTCGGTTGTGGGGGAGTGGGCCGGGAAGGGGACAGGGCAGCCGAGGCCCGTCTGTGACCCGTGCATGGCATACCTCTTGGTGGGGTGACGAACGGGCGCGGCCACACTGCCGCGCGGGACGTGCGCCGGGCGGGGCCCGGGAGTCGGTTCAGGCGCCGCGGGCGAGCAGGCCGGTACACGGCCTGGCCGGGGGGCGCCGCAGCGGGGCGCGGGCCGCCTCGCACCGCAGTGCCGCGAGCGCGTAGGCGACGGAGACCAGCGTCATGTGGCGGTGCCAGCCGGGGTAGGAGCGCCCCTCGTAGTCGCACAGCCCGAAGTCCGTGCTCAGGGCGGGCAGTACCGCGCCGGCGGCATCCGCGTGCCGCAGCAGCGCGCGCACGCCGCCGGCCGCCAGCCGGCGGGCGTTCGTCAGGGCCCAGCGCGCCCGGCCGGTACCGGGCGCGCCCAGGCGCCACAGCCGCAGCACCGGTGCCCCGGCCGCCTCCGTGCCCGCCTCGAGGGGCCGCACCAGCGCGGTGGCGACGACGTCGTCGCCGTCGTAGGCGGGCAGTTCGTCCACCCGGACCGCACGGGCGGGCCCGCCGGCCGGTACGACCCGCTGCCCGGGGCCGGTCTCCGCGAGGAACACCGCACCGCGCCGGGCGAGTCCGGCCACCAGGGCCGCCGGACCGGGCGTGCGCCGCGCGTCCACGACCACCGGCAGCTCTCCCGCCCCGGCGGCCAGCGCGAGGGCGTCCTGCCAGGCCGGCCGCGGCGCCGCGGAGTCCGGCAGCCGGGCCCGGCGCCGGCGGTGGTCCGCACACCACGCCTCGTCCAGGACCAGCCGCCAGTCCACCGGGACCGCCCGGTGGCCGTCCGAGACGAACAGGCCCATACCGAGCTGGGCGTTGACGGCCCGTCCGGCGTCCGGGTCGAAGTGTGCCGCGACCCCCACCGAGTGACCGCCCCGCTTGGGAATCAGCGCCGCGCCCAGCACCAGGGCGCGGGCCGGCAGTTCCGCGCCGACCCGCTGGGCGAGCAGGTGCCGGACCGGCCGCCAGTCCCAGGGGCTGTGGCTGACGAACTGGTGCAGCGCGTGCGCCGGTTCGGGCGAGCCGGTCCCCGCGAGCGCGAGCGCGCGCGGGGACTTTCGGCCCTCGGCGGTCAGCAGGCCGCGCACATAGACGTCCGCCCAGTGGCGCTGGTCGCTGCGCGGCAGGTGGCGGAAGAACTCCTGAGAACGCACCTTCCCCCCTCCACAACGGCTACGCCGACAGGCCGGAGTGACCCCGGCCCCCAAGACAATACAGAACGCTCTCTTTGTTTTTGCCTCCTGCGGCTGCCCCGCGGCGCGACTTCGCCAAGTCGGTGGCTCAGCCCTGCCGGGAGGCGGGGGCCGGTCCCGCGACGAGGTCCCAGACCAGGTCGGCGTGGCGTGCGGGGCTCGGCTCCGGGGCGCCGCCGGGTGGTCCGCCGAGCCGCAGGAGCGTCTCGGCGCCCGCGACGACACACAGCGCGAGGGAGACGACGGCCTGCGGCGCACCCCGGCCGGACAGCGTGCCGTCCGGGTGCCTCGGCCGGTCGTGCAGCAGCGCCAGCCACGCCTCGTACCAGCCCCCGTCGGCACCCGGCCGGTCCCAGGCGAGCCGGGCGGCGGCCCGGACGGCGACCTCCTGCTCCAGCAGCCGCACCAGGGTCCGGGTGAAGCGGGCCACGTCGTCCATGTCCTGGGCGCCCGCGTGCGGCACCAGCGCCCGCCGGGTGAGGCGGACGCCCGAGGCGTGGACGGCGTCGGCGAGTTCGGCCTTGGTGGCGAAATGAAAGGTCAGCGCCCCCATGGTCACATCGGCGGCGCCGCTGACACGGGTCAGCGAGGTGCCGGCGAACCCGTACCGGGCGAACTCACGGGCCGCCGCGTCGAGCACCGCCCGACGGGTCCGCTCCGCCCTTTCCTGTCGTGCCACTGTCCGTCTCCGATCTCCCCCGAAGACGCGCGTACGGGCATGAGTGACCCCGCCGATCGCCGTCGCACAGGCCCCGTTCCGCGCGCACGGCCTACAGATTGTGCAGGGCGCCGATCCTAGGCGCGCACGCCGCGGCTGCCGCCGGGCGCGCGGCAGCGACCGGTGACTTTGTCACATCGGCGGGTTCCGGCGGGTCGGGCGGGGCGGGGGGCCTTGTCGCAGCGGTGGATTCCGGCGGGTTCCGGTGGGGGCGGGGTCAGGCCGGCGCCCGTCGGCGGAGGTGGTCGCGGTACCAGTGCGCCGCGTCCGGCAGCCGGTGCAGGGGGCCGGGGCCCGGAGGGCAGGCCGACAGTCGCCAGACGTCCTCGCCGCGGTACCAGTGGTCGCGGGCCAGCAGGGCGAACTGACGCTCCGACACCCGCCCCGGCGCCCGGCGCAGCCGCTCCAGACAGACCGGCCACGGCCAGTCGGCACCCGGCCTGGCGGGCAGCACCTGATGGGCCGCCAACTCGGTCAGCAGGTCCCCGACGCGTACGGGCTCCGGGTGGCTCGCGTGGTAGGTCCCGGACGGCACCACGGCCCCGCCGACGGCGACCGCGGCGATCAGCCGGCCCAGGTCGCCGACGTCCACCACCGACAGCAGCGCTCGGTCGCCGTCCCAGACCGCCGGCACCCGCTCGACCAGCTCCCGCAGCGCGGGCACCACCCAGCGGTCCCCCGCGCCGAGCACCAGGCCCGGACGCAGCACCACGGCACCCGCCCGCCGGGCGTACCGCTCCCCGGCCAGCCGGGTCCTGCTCGCGGGGGACACGGGCACCGCGGGCGTCTCGTCCACCCCGATGCCGTGGTGCGGGCCCTCCCCGTACACCGCGGCGGTCGACAGGTGCACCACCCGCCGGACCCCGGCGCGTCGGGCCTCGGCCATCAGCGCCCCGGTCCCGGCGACGTTCACCGCCTCGCACCGCTCCTCGTCGCGGCCGATGTACGAGGCCAGGTGGACCAGCGTGCCGGCGCCCGCGCACAGTCCGCGCAGCGAGGCCGGGTCGGCGAGGTCGCCGGTGACCCACTCCACCCCCGGCCCGGCGCCGGCGGCCCGCTCGGGGACGCGCCGCACGAGGGCCCGTACCCGGACCCCCGGACGGCCGCCCGTCAACGCGGCGAGGGCGGCCGATCCGATGAAACCCGTCGCCCCGGTCAGCACTACCAGGTCCGTCATGCCGGCGTGCGCCCCCGCTCCACGTCCACCACCAGCCGCTCGCGGACCTCGGCCGGAGCGAGGCCGGGCAGCAGATAACGCCACAGGGCGGCGATCCGGTCCGGGAGATCGGCGCGGCCCGTGGCGATCTGCGACATCACCTGGGTGCCGGTGAAGCTCGCCACGAGGACGCGGGCGAACTCCGCCGCGTCGACGTCCGGGAGCAGTTCCCCGTGCGCCCTGGCCGTCTCCAGCTCCCGGTGGAACTGCTCGATCCACCACTCGTAGACCGAGTACTCGTTCAGGCCCGACTCCTCCTGCTCGACGGCGAGCCGTACGCCCGCCCGGAGCAGGACGTTGCTCTGGAGCTCGAAGGCGAGCAGCAACGTGACGTCGACGAGCTGCTGCAGTCCGGCGGGCTCCGCCGGCAGCTTCAGCCCCTGGGCCTGGTTGACGATGACGGCCCGGGCCAGGTCCTCCTTCGCCTTGAAGTGGAAGTACATGGCGCCCTGCGTGGAGCCGGCGCGTTCCAGGATGCGGCTGATCGTCGTGCCCGCGTAGCCGTACTGGTCGAACACCTCGGCGGCCGCCTGGAGGATCAGCTCCTTGGTGCGGATCGCGCGCTCCTGTTTGGGCCGTGCCATCGGCTCTCCCCTTGATCGTCGTCCCTTCGACAAAAAACAGAACGTACTCTATTTTTTTGTGGGACGCAGCCGAAGCTGCCGCCGAAGTCGTCCGACGTGGGGGAGATTCCGTCATGACCACCGGTGTGTGCGAGATGGTCCGGGCCGTGGTCCCCGGCCTGCCCGTGACCCAGCGACTCGTCCACAAGTCCGATCCCGCCGAGGTGCTGCTGACCCGCTGGTGCCGCACGGCTCCCGACTGCTTCCAGGTCGTCGCCCACTGGCCCGGCGCCCATCCCTTCTACACCGCGGCGTCCGGCTCCTATGAACCCCTGCTGGTGAGCGAAACGATTCGGCAGCTGTTCCCGCTGCTCTGTCACGCCGCCTACGACGTCCCGTTCGGCCACCACCTGGTCTGGGAGCGGTACGACTACTCGCTGGAACCCGGCGCCCTGCGGCCCGGCCCGGCGGCCCTGGAGCTGCGGGTGGCCTGCCGTGACCTGGTCCGCCGGCGGGACCGGCTGGCCGCCCTGACCATGCGTGTCGAGCTGGTGCGCGAGGGCGTGGTGCAGGCCCGGGCCCGCTCGCGCTTCACCGTCCAGGCGCCGGCCGTCTACGACCGGCTGCGCGGCGAACGCGCGGACGCCGCCGGGGCCATGGCGGCGGCCCTGCCGGCACCGCGCCCCGTGCGGCCGGACACGGCCGGACGCGATCACGCGGAGGACGTCGTCCTCGCCCCGGCGGACCGTCCGGACCGCTGGCGGCTGCGTGTCGACACCAGGCACCGCAAGCTGTTCGACCACGCCGTGGACCATGTGCCCGGGATGCTCCTGCTGGAGGCCGCCCGGCAGGCCGCCCAGGCGGTACGCCGGCCGGAGCGCGTGCTGCCCGTCGCCATGGAGACGGCCTTCCACCGCTATGTCGAACTCGACCGCCCGTGCTGGATCGAGGCGGCCTCACCCGCCCCCGACACCGTCCGCGTCACCGCCCGCCAGGACGGGGAGCTCCGCTTCGAGGCGGACGTACGGACCCGCGTCCGCTAGGGCCTGACCGGCGGGGGCGTGGGTCGCGCCTCGCCGGGGGCTCCGCCACGCAAAAACGACGATGGCGAGTGATGACCGCGTTGTCGGGGTGTTCCCAGAGGTGGGCGAAGACCTCGCGGGTGAGGGTGTCGGCGGCCTTCTCGTCGCCGAGGACGCGGTGGGCGAGGC